>NZ_JBNBPO030000030.1:0-48701 GCF_051280635.3 Nocardioides proteolyticus
GCACGGTGCCCGACGGTGCCGCCCGCGGCACGGTGCCCGACGGTGCCGCCCGCGGCACGGTGTCAGCCACGGCGTCGAGCACCTGCCGCACCAGCCGCTCGGCCTCAGGCGCGGGCAGGCCCTCGTGGGCGCGTGCCCCCGCCAGCCGCGCGACGGCGTCGTCGTCGCGCGGCTCCAGACCGTCGACCCGCCAGCCCGCGCTGCCGTCGCTCGCCGGAGCCACCTTGCCCGCGGCGACGAGGCGCAGCGCGAGCAGCGCGGCGCCGCTGAGCAGCGCGACGCTGGCGTGCGCGTCGTCGCGCGTGCGGGCGCGGCTCAGCACCGGCAGGGCGGCCCGGACGGGGAGCGCCACCGCGCGTCCGCGCTCGACTCCGTCGGTGAACTCGACGATCCCCTCGCGAGCGGGATCCCCCGCCCGGAAGGTCGCCGGGCCGGTCACCGGAACGAAGTTCACCCGAGCGACACTAGCCACCTCCCCCGACACCGTTGCCGGCGTCGCCCCGGCACTCACGCAGGCGACTCCACCCACTCGACGAGCTGCCAGACCAGCCCGTTGCCGTCCGCGAACTGGCAGTACCGCTCCCCCCACGGCTCGGTCTCCGGGGGCGTCACCACGCGGGCACCGGCGGCGGCGATCCGCGCGAACTCCCGGTCGAGGCCGTCGACCACGAAGGCGAGGAGCAGGCCCTCACCGGCACGACCTGCGATCTCGGCGGGCTTGAACGTGGGCAGTCCGACGACCAGGAACACGAGGTTCACGCCGGCGGTGGGGTGCTCGAGCGCGACGTACCCGTCCGCGCGGCCGGACTCTCGGAAGCCGAGGTGCGTCGTGGCGAACCCGGCCGAGGCCTCGATGTCCGGCACGTTGAGCGAGACGGCGGTGGCGTTGATCTGCATGGTCGACTCCTCCTCGACAACTCTGTACGCCGTACAACGTACGACGTTATAGGATGGTTCCCGACCAGGAGGACCACGTGCCGCGCTCGCTGATCGACCTGCTGTGGCGGGACCACCCCGCGGCGCCCACCGGCGGCAGCCGCGGTCCGCGCGCGCGGGTGAGCACCGGCGGCGTGGTCGACGCCGCGATCAGGCTGGCCGACGCCGACGGGCTGGCGGCCGTGACGATCCGGCGGCTCGCCGGCGAGCTCGACGTTTCGACGATGTCGATCTACACCCACGTCAACAGTCGCGACGACCTGCTGGTGCTGATGGCCGACGCGGTGAACGGCCGGATGGAGCGGCCGCCCCACGGCCGGCTCGGCTGGCGCCGGAGGGTGCGCCGGCTGGCCGAGACCAACCTCGACCAGCTCGGCCGGCACCCGTGGCTGCTCGACGTCACCGACAGCCGGACGGCGCTCGGCCCCGGCACGATCGCGAAGTACGACCACGAGCTGGCCGCACTGGCACCGCTCGAGCTCGACCCGGTCGCCTGCGACGCGGCGCTCACCTTCGTGCTCGACTTCGTCCGGTCCAGCGCGCGGGCACGTCGCCCCGACCCGCACGCGGGCGACCTGGCTGAGAGCTGGCCGGCGTGGAGCGGTCGGCTGGCGGCGTACCTCGGCGCGGACTACCCCCTCGCCCAGCGCGTCGGCGCTGCCGCGGGCGAGGCGATGGGCGACGTCACGAGTCCGACGATGGCCTGGGAGTTCGGACTGGCGCGGGTCCTCGACGGCCTCGCCGCCCTGGCGTCTGAGGGCTGACCGAGCTGACCCGCCCCGGGCGCGCCCGCGTCAGCCGGTGTAGCTCGTCTCCGCAGCCGTGCGACGACCGCGCGCCCGGGCGAGGAGCACCCCGCCGAGCAGCAGCACGCCGCCGGCCGCCGCGAGCGCCGCCGACCAGTACGTCGGCTGCTCCACCGCGAGCACGAAGGTCGCCATCGGCACGAGCAGAGCGGGCATCGCGATGGCCAGCAGCGAGAAGCCGGAGTGGTCGGAGACCGCCGCCGCCAGCGCCCACACCAGGGTCAGCACGGCGGCGAAGGCGAGGACCCACCACACGTCGGCCTCGGCGTAGCCGGCTCCCGCGTCCATCATGTTCCAGCCGGAGTCCTCGCCGCCGGACTCGTTCGGCAGACCGCCGCCCGGCGAGAGCACGCCGCCGAAGAGACCCGAGAGCAGCTGGGTCACCAGGAGCACCGCCATGATCCCGACGTACGCCGCCACGGCGAACGCGCCGACCACGACCCCGCTGACCGCCCGGGTGGGCAGCAGCCACCCGAGCAGCGTCACCACGAGCACGAAGACGCCGACCACCGCGGCCACGACCACCGACGCGTGCTCGTCGCCGATGCTGTCGGCGACGAAGTCGTCGAAGGCCAGCCCGTAGAGCAGGGCGAGCCCGAGGATCGCGGTCACGACGAAGGCGGCCCGGCGGGCGGCGAGGTAGCCGAGCACCGAGAGGGCGACGACCACGCCGCCGGCCAGGTAGGCCGGCCAGCGGTCGGAGCTCTCGATGCCGACGTCGAGCATCACCGCCACCGCGAGGATGCCGACCGTCCCCGGCCAGGTGACCACCTCCTCGCGGGCGCGGCCGCCGACGTCCCGGCGGGCGGCCACGATGCCGAGCACCGCGATCAGCAGGAGCGCTGCCGTGGCGGCCAGGCCGACGCCGTAGGTGGACCAGTCCAGCTCGCCCTCGTCGTTCGAGCGGCTCCGCAGCGCGGAGACCAGGACCGCCGCCCCCAGCAGGCCGGTGCCGAGGGCGACCACGGCGCCGGTGATCCCGGCGCGGGAGGCCCGTGTCGGGAACTCCGGGTGCACGCCGTCGCCGAGCCGTCCCGGCGGCACGTCACCACCGGAACCACCGGAGCCACCGGACGTCGCGGGGAGGTGCCCCGTGGCGGGGTGGTCTCCGGCCGGGCCGGGCGTCCCGGGCGTCCCGGGCGTGGCGGGACCGGTCCCCGGAGGGCCCGGCGCGACCGGGGACCCGGAGGGCGGCGGGAAGTCGGGGTTGTCGACGGCCGAGCCCGGAGCCGGGCCGCCGGGCCGCACCACCGTCTGGTTCGCGTCGGGCAGCGGGCCGGGCGCGGCCCCCTGCGGGCGCATCACCGTCTTGTCCGGCTGCGGCGCGGTCGGGCGCTCGGGGCTGTCCGGGGTGCCGTTCGAGGGAGCGTCGTCGGTCATGTCCGGGACTGTAGGCGCGTCGGGGCGCCGATGGCGGGACGCTCGCTGCTAGCCGGACACCGCCAGCGTCAGCGGGAGGACGGCGCTCGCGCCGGCCTCGTGGAGAGCGGCCGCAGCGAGGGTGAGGCTCCAGCCGGTGACCACCCGGTCGTCGACGAGGAGCAACCGGGAGCCCGACACCGCCTCGGGCCGGTCCAGCCGCAGGGCGCACCGGCGGGAGACCGCCGCGACCCGCTGCGCGGAGTTGGTGGCGCCGCGGTCGGGACCGACGGAGGGGTCGACGACGGCCCACCGGCCGACCACCGGGACCTGCAGGAACCGGGAGAGGCCGGCGGCGAGGTCGGTGACGAGCTGCGGCCGGCGCTCGGACTCGGTCACCACGATGCCCGTCACCTGGGGCTCCCAGTCCTGGAGAAGGGCGACGGTCGCCCTGGCGAGCGGCACGGGAACCGGTCCGTCCTCGGCGTCCACCGCGAACAGCCCGCGCAGGGCGGCGCCGTGGCCGAGGTCGGTCAGCCGGGCGACGGCCCGGCCCTCCTCGGCCGGCGGCTTGATCCGGCCGCTGAGGCCGATGCCCAGGGCGGACAGCCCGCTGGGCCACTGCTTGCGCGGGTCGATCGGCACGCCGGGCCGGGCGAGCCGGTCAGCCGCGGCGGCGACCGACTGCTCGGAGACCTCCGCGGACAGGGTGAGGCCTCCGCAGCTGTCGCACCGACCGCACCGCCACGCCGGATCGGCGAGGACCTCCGGGTCGTCGAGCTGCCGCCGGAGGAACCGCATCCGGCACTCGTCGGTGTCGAGGTAGTCGAGCATCGCCTGCTGCTCCGCCTCCCGCGCCTCGGCGACCCGGCGGTAGCGCTCCTCGTCGTAGTGCCAGGGCCGGCCGGTGGCCTCCCACCCGCCCCTGACCCTGCGGACCGCGCCGTCGACGTCGAGCACCTTCAGCATGGTCTCGAGGCGGGTGCGGGAGAGGTCGACCCGCGGCTCGAGGGCCGCCGTGCTCAGCGGCCGGCCCTCCTCCGCCAGCACCGCCAGCGTCTCGCGGACCACCTCCTCGCGCGGGAACGCCAACGAGGCGAAGTAGGCCCAGATGTCCCGGTCCTCCGTCGCGGGCAGCAGCACCACCGAGGCGCCCTCGGGCGGCAGGTCGGCGCCGCGCCCGGCCCGGCCCACCTGTTGGTAGTAGGCCACCGGGCTGCTGGGCGCACCGAGGTTGACCACGAAGCCGAGCGAGGCGTCGAAGCCCATGCCGAGGGCGCTGGTGGCCACCAGCGCCTTGACCTCGCCGTCGACCAGAGCCTGCTCGAGGGCGAGCCGCTCGGTCTGCTCGGTCTGGCCGGAGTACGCCGCCACGTCGTGACCCCGCGAGCGGAGGTAGTCGGCGACCTCCTGGGTCTGCGCGACGGTCAGGCAGTAGACGATGCCGCTGCCGGGCTGCTCGGTGAGGTGGTCGGCGATCCACGCCAGCCGCTGCTCGGCCGTCCGGAGCCGGACGACGCCGAGCCGCAGCGACGCACGGTCGAGACTGCCCCGCAGCACCAGCGGCGCCGCTGCGGCCGTGGGAGCAGCCTCCGCCTCGCTGCCCGGCCCCGGCAGCTCGCTGCCCGCCGGCCCGCCGGAGACGCGCTCGGCAGATCCCACGCCGGCAGCGCGGCGGGAGGCAGGCGCCGGCAGCTCGCTGCCCGCCGGCCCGCCGGAGACGCGCTCGGCAGGTCCCACGCCGGCAGCGCGGCGAGAGGCAGGCTCCGGCAGCTCGCTGCCCGCCGGCCCGCCGGAGACGCGCTCGGCAGATCCCACGCCGGCAGCGCGGCGAGAGGCAGGCTCCGGCAGCTCGCTGCCCGCCGGCCCGCCGGAGACGCGCTCGGCAGATCCAAGTTGCTCGGCGACGTCGTCGGTGACGCGCTGGTTGGCGGTCGCGGTCGTGGCCAGCACGGGGATCCCGGCGGGCAGCTCGTCGAGGAGCGTGCGGATCCGGCGGTAGTCGGGCCGGAAGTCGTGGCCCCAGTCGGAGATGCAGTGCGCCTCGTCGACGACCAGCAGGCCGCAGGTGGCCGCCAGCCGCGGCAGCACCTCGTCGCGGAAGCCGGGGTTGTTGAGCCGCTCGGGGCTGACCAGGAGCACGTCGACCCCACCGTCGCGGATCTGGGCCTGCACGTCGTCCCACTGCTCCACGTTGGTGGAGTTGACGGTGACCGCACGGATCCCGGCCCGCTCGGCGGCGGAGATCTGGTTGCGCATCAGCGCCAGCAGCGGCGAGATGATCACCGTCGGCCCGGCACCCTGCTCGCGCAGCAGGAGGGTGGCGACGAAGTAGACCGCGGACTTGCCCCAGCCGGTGCGCTGGACGACGAGCGCCCGGCGCCGGTCCACGACCAGCGCCGCGATGGCGGCCCACTGGTCGTCGTACAGCGTCACGTCGGGGCGCCCGACCAGCGACCGGAGGTGCGCCTCGGCGCGGTCGCGGATGTCGGTCATGCGACGTGTCTACCAGCGGGGGCCGACGCGCCGGCCGGCGGGGAGCGACGCCCTGCCCGGAGAGTTTTCCGGATTCTCCGGACAGCACTCAGGGAGCCGGGCTAACGTCGTGCTCAGCAGCCGCAGGTGACCCGAGACGCCTGCGGCTGCTCCTATTTCTCACCGCGGGTTTCCCAACGCGGGCTCGCGGCCGGTGGCCCTAGGGTGTGCGCCATGAGCGCACCGGCGCCGCGCAGCCTGGCGGACGTGAAGGGCTGGTTCCTGCCGGCCGACCAGCGACTCTTCACCCACTTCCTGACGTCCACCGTCGTGCCCGCCGGCGACCTCGTGGAGATCGGCGCCTACCTGGGGAAGAGCGCCATCCTGATGGGCCGCCACCTCCGCGACGGCGAGCGGTTCACGGTGTGCGACCTCTTCGGCGACGACGCCGAGGACCCCGACAACCGCCGGGAGAACCGGCGCTCCTACCGCAGCCTGACCCGCGACCGGTTCGAGGCCAACTACCTGGCCTTCCACCCCGAGCTGCCCGAGGTGGTGCAGGCGCCGAGCTCGACGATCCTCGACCACGTGCCGGCCGGCACCGCGAGGTTCGTGCACGTCGACGGGTCCCACCTCTACGAGCACGTCGCCGGCGACGTGCGGTCCGCGCGGGTGATGGCGGTTCCGGGTGCCGTGATCGCCTTCGACGACTACCGCTCACCGCACACCCCCGGCACGGCCCTCGCCGTGTGGGAGGCGGTGCTCGAGCAGGGGATGGAGGTGATCGCGCTGACGCCGCGCAAGCTCTATGCGACGTTCGGCGACGCGACCGCCCACCGCGAGGAGCTGCTGTCGCGACCCGACCGGCTCGAGGGGCTCCGGACCGAGATGGTGGATCTCCGTGGGCGGCCGGCAATCCGGGTCTGGCAGCCGCGCACCCAGGCCGGTGCCGACCGGCCGCGCCCCGACGAGGGCGCCGTCCGTCCCGCCGCCCCCCTCGCTCGCGTACGACGCCGGCTGCGCCGCTCATAGCGGGCAGCCCGCTCGGCGACCGCGGGTTTCGCGAATCCCGGGACAGGGCACGACCCGGGTCGCTAACGTCTCTCTCGCAGCCGCAGGTGACCCGAGACTCCTGCGGCTGCAGCAGTTTTCCCGAAGGCCCACGATGACGACCTCCGCCGACCAGACACCCGACCTCCCGCCGCCGCTGCCGCGACCGGAGCTGCCCCCCGGCAGCCCGCTGCTGCGCTGGCCGGCGCGGCTCGTCGCGCTGCTCGTCGTGCTGCCGCTCCGCGCGGCGTGGGAGGCGCTCGGGGTGGTGGGCCGGGCGTGCGAGCGGCTCTGGGACCGGCTCGTGCTCCGGCCGTGGGAGGCGCTGTGCCGCCTCCTCCACCGCCGGCTGTTCCGCCCGGTGGGGCGGCTGCTCCTGCACCCGCTCCGCTGGCTGTGGCGCCTGGGGCTGGTCCCGCTCGGGCGCGCCCTGGCCTGGGGCTGGGACCACCTGGTGTCGGGACCGGCGCTCGTGGTGTGGCGCCACCTGCTGCTGCCGCTGCACCGGCTGGTGCTCCGCCCGCTGGGCCACGCCGTGGCCTGGGCGTGGCACGCCGCCGGGGTGGTGCTGCGGGCGGTGTGGCGCGTGGTCATGGTCCCGCTGCGCTGGCTGCACCGCCGCCTGCTGGCGCCCGCCGGCCGGGCGCTCCGCTCGGCGTGGCGTGCCGTCGGGGCACCCCTCGCGCGGGCCGCGCGGGAGGCGTGGGCCGACCTCTCCCGCGCCTTCGGCCCCCGGCGCTGAGCCGGCTCCGCCGGCGTCCCCGGACCGGCATGGAGACCCGCCGATCGGGTAGTGAGCAGCGACGGCGGATTTCGAGGGAGAGCGGGGAGGTCACATGGAGCCACGGCAGGCGCCGACCAGCACGTACCGGCTGCAGCTCACCTCGGACTTCACCCTCCAGGACGCCGCGGCCCTGGTCCCCTACCTGCGCGAGCTGGGCGTGGACTGGGTCTACGTCTCGCCGGTGCTGGAGGCGACGCCGGGCAGCACCCACGGCTACGACCTCGTCGCGCACGACCGGATCGACGCGGCACGCGGCGGTGCCGACGGCCTCGCCGCGCTCGCGGCGGCCGCCCACGGAGCCGGGATGGGCGTCCTCGTGGACATCGTGCCCAACCACATGGGCGTCTCGGTGCCCGACGCCAACGGCTGGTGGTGGTCGGTGCTCGCGGAGGGTCCCGCGTCGCCGTACGCCCCGGCCTTCGACATCGACTGGGACGGCGCGGGCGGGCGCCTGCGGATCCCGGTGGTCGGTGACGACGACCTGCTGCCCGACGGGCGGATCGCCAACCTGTCGGTGGAGGGCGACACCCTCCGCTACCACGACCACCGGTACCCGTTGCGCCGCGGCAGCGACGTCGACGGCACACCCGACGAGGTGCACGCCCAGCAGCACTACGAGCTGATCGGCTGGCGTCGGGCCGACCAGGCGCTGAACTACCGCCGGTTCTTCGCGATCAGCGACCTCGCCGGCGTCCGGGTGGAGGACCCGGAGTGGTTCGACGCGAGCCACGTCGAGATCGCACGCTGGTTCGAGGAGGGCCTCGCCGACGGCCTGCGGATCGACCACCCCGACGGCCTCCGCGAACCCGGCGGCTACCTCGAGCGGCTGGCCGGGCTGACCGATGGAGCTTGGGTGCTGGTCGAGAAGATCCTCCACCACGGCGAGGAGCTGCCCGCGTCGTGGCGCTGTGCCGGCACCACCGGCTACGACGCCCTCGCGCAGGTGGAGCGGGTGCTCGTCGACCCCGCGGGGCAGGCGAGCCTCGACGCCGTGGAGGCCGACCTGTGCGGCGACCGCCGCACGTGGGCCGAGCTCGTCCACGACCAGAAGCGACGGGTCGCCGACACCATCCTCGGCTCCGAGGTGCGGCGCGTCGTCCGCGACGTGCTCGGCGGAGGGACCGTAGGCGAGGAGCCGGACGACCTGGTCGACGCCGTCGCCGAGCTCGCGGCGTGCTTCCCGGTCTACCGCTCCTATCTGCCGGAGGGGGCCGACCGGCTCTCCTCTGCCCTGACCGAGGCGCGGCGACGACGGCCCGACCTCGACACCGCCCTCGACCGGCTGGAGCCGGTGCTCGGCGACCCGGAGCATCCCGCGGCCCGGCGGTTCGAGCAGACCACCGGCGCGGTGACGGCCAAGGGCGTGGAGGACACCGCGTTCTTCCGCTACAACCGGCTGACCTCGCTCAACGAGGTGGGGGGCGACCCCGACGTCCTCGCCCTCTCGGTGACCGACTTCCACGTCGCGATGGCGCAGCGGCAGGACCGGTGGCCAGAGTCGATGACCACCCTGACCACCCACGACACCAAGCGCGGCGAGGACACCCGCGCCCGGATCACGGCACTGGCCGAGGTGGCCGACCTCTGGCGGTCGACCCTGCCCCGGCTGCTCGAGGCCGCACCCGTGGCCGGCGGCAGCTTCGGCTCGCTGCTGTGGCAGGCCATCGTCGGCGCGTGGCGCGACGACGACCCCGACCTGCGGGCCCGGCTCCACGCCTACGCCGAGAAGGCGATGCGGGAGGCGTCGGAGCACACCACCTGGGCCGACCCCGACGAGGCCTACGAGCGCTCGGTGCACGCGGCCGTCGACGCCGCGTTCGACGACCCCGACGTCGCCGGGGCGCTGCGCGACCTGCTCGCGGCGGTGGTCGACGCGGGCTGGAGCAACGCGCTCTCGGCCAAGCTGGTGCAGCTGACCATGCCGGGGATCCCCGACGTCTACCAGGGCAGCGAGCTGTGGGAGCAGAGCCTGGTGGACCCCGACAACCGACGACCGGTGGACTTCACCGGCCGCGCGGCACTGCTGTCCTCGCTGTCCGGCGACGACGCCGCCGTACGACGCCCTGCCGGGCTCGACGACCACGGCGAGGCCAAGCTGCTCCTCACCGCCCGCACGCTGCGGCTGCGGCGTGCGCGGCCGGAGCTGTTCGCGTCGTACGCACCGGTCGGCGCCGAGGGCGAGGCCGCCGGCCACGTGGTCGCCTTCGACCGCGGCGGCGCGGTGACCGTCGCGACCCGGCTGCCGATCGGCCTCGAGCAGCGCGGAGGCTGGGGCGACACCGTCCTGGAGCTGGCCGGCGGCTGGCGCGACGTGCTCACCGACCGCAGGTTCGGCGACGGGCCGCGGCTGGCCGAGCTCCTCGACCAGCTGCCCGTCGCGCTGCTCGTCCAGGAGGACCGATGACCGCGCGGGGGCCGTTCGACGTCTGGGCGCCGCTTCCGCAGCGGGTGCGGCTGGCGCTCGCCGGTGACGACGGCGGCCCCGCCCGCACGGTGGAGATGGCGCCGGGCACGGACGGCTGGTGGTCCCCGGCGGAGCCTCTCCCCGAGACGGCCGGGTGGCCCGGAACCCGTTACGGCTACCTGCTCGACCAGGGCGGCGACGTACGGCCCGACCCGCGGTCGCGGCGTCAGGCCCGCAGCGTCCACGAGTGGTCGCGCGTCTACGACCCCTCCGCCTTCGCGTGGACCGACCAGGCGTGGACCGGGCGCCAGCTCGCCGGGTCGGTGATCTACGAGCTCCACATCGGCACCTTCACGCCCGAGGGCACCCTCGACGCGGCGATCGAGCGCCTCGACCACCTCGTCGGCCTGGGCGTCGACCTCATCGAGGTGATGCCGGTCAACGCCTTCAACGGCGAGCATGGCTGGGGCTACGACGGCGTGCTCTGGTTCGCCGTCCACGAGCCGTACGGCGGCCCGGAGGCCTACCAGCGCTTCGTCGACGCCTGCCACGCCCGCGGCCTGGGCGTCGTCCAGGACGTGGTCTACAACCACCTCGGACCGTCGGGCAACTACCTCGGGGAGTTCGGCCCGTACCTCAAGCAGGGCCGCAACACCTGGGGCGACCTGGTCAACCTCGACGGCGAGGGCTCGGCCGAGGTGCGCCGCTACATCCTCGACAACGTGCGGATGTGGCTCGAGTACTACCACGTCGACGCGCTGCGACTGGACGCCGTGCACGCGCTCGCCGACGAGTCCGACGTGCACCTGCTCGAGGAGATGGCGGTCGAGGTGGCGGCCCTCTCCGCCCACCTGCGCCGCCCGCTCACCCTGATCGCGGAGTCGGACCTCAACGACCCGGTGCTGGTGACGCCGCGCGAGGCGCGGGGGTACGGGCTCGACGCGCAGTGGAGCGACGACTTCCACCACGCCGTCCACGTCGCGCTGACCGGCGAGACCACCGGCTACTACGCCGACTTCGAGCCGCTCGCCGCGCTGAAGAAGGTGTGCGAGGAGGGCTTCTTCCACGCCGGCACCTACTCGTCGTTCCGCGGCCGCGACCACGGCGTACCGATCGACACCGAGGCGATGCCGACCTGGCGGCTGGTGGTCTGCAACCAGAACCACGACCAGGTCGGCAACCGGGCGGTCGGCGACCGCCTCACCGAGCACCTCGACACCGACCAGCTCAAGTGCGCCGCCCTGCTCACGCTGTGCGGGCCGTTCACGCCGATGCTGTTCCAGGGCGAGGAGTGGGCCGCCTCCACACCGTTCCAGTTCTTCACCTCACATCCCGAGCCCGAGCTCGGTACGGCGACGGCCGAGGGCCGGATAGCGGAGTTCGAGCAGATGGGGTGGGATCCCGACGTGGTTCCCGACCCGCAGGACCCGGAGACCTTCCACCGGTCGCGGCTCGACTGGGACGAGCGCGGGTCCGGCCGCCACGCCGACGTGCTGGCGGCGTACCGGCAGCTGGTGGCGCTGCGGCGGGCGTGGCCGCAGCTGACCGACCCCGCGTTCGGCAGCACCCGCTGCGACGTGGACGAGGAGAGCCGCCTGGTGCTGCTCCACCGCGGCGACGTGCTCGTCGCCCTCAACCTGGGCGACCGGCCGGCCGAGCCGAGCGTCGGCACCCGGGCCCTCCTCTTCGCCACCAACGACGCCGTGGAGATGCGCGACCAGCGGCTCCTGCTCCCGCCGCATGCCGGCGCCGTTCTCGCGCCCCAACAGAATTTGTCGTAGATCGGCGGTTCCGACCGCGGAAACTGTTGGGGCGCGGCGCTCAGGCGGGGACCGGAGCGGAGGGGGCGGTCGGCACGGTGGAGCTGGTGGTGTCGGTGCCGCCGGACCGGCGCAGGGACGGCAGCTGCTTGACCAGCGGCGCCAGCTGCGGGTGGGAGCCGTAGGCGAGGAGGGCGAGGAAGACGCCGTAGACGGGGAGGTGCCCGACGAGCTCGGTCTGCCCGAAGACCAGCAGGGTCGCGTTGAACGGCACCATCGCCACCAGGACCGCGACCTGCGGCAGTGCGCCGGAGATCACCAGCAGGCCGAACAGGATCTCGACCGCGCCGGCGACCGTGACGAAGGTGGTCGGCGACATGTCGATGCCCACCCAGGTGAAGACGTTGAGCACCGGGTGCTGCTCGACGACGGCCACCGCCATCCCGGGGTTGGTGAGCTTCTCGGTGAACGCCAGCGCGATCAGCGCGATGCCCACGCCCAGCCGCAGCGCCAGCAGGCCCCGCGCGACCTGGGCCGGGGAGGCGACCGACGCCCCGTGCCGGTCGGCACCGATCGGCACGAAGACCAGGAACGCCGCCACCGCCGCCAGGTTGGCGCACTCGAGCAGCGCGACCGGTCCGGAGACCAGCGCGAGGGCGGGCCCCATGCCGAGCACCACCGCGGACGCCGCGCGCAGCCACACGCCGGTGATCAGCCAGACGCCGATCGCCGCCTCCGCGAGGAGGAGGGCCGATCCGGCCGGACCGTGCAGGTGGTCGACCGCCGGCGTCACGAACGCCCCGGTGGCCGCGAGCGCGAGCAGGCTGACGCCCAGGTGCACGCCCAGCAGCCGCGGCACCCACGGCACCAGCCGGGCCAGCGGCGCCAGCACGGGGAGCTCGGGTCCGGTGATGCGCGCGGCGACCAGCCGCCACAGCACCGCGACGACGGCGACCGCAGCGGTCAGCGCGAGCGGCAGCGGCGAGAGGAAGAAGCCCCAGTCGCCGCCCGGCGGCTCGTCGACGAACCAGCGTCCGTGGAGCGGGAGGACGGCGGGCACGCCGGCCGAGAGGGTCGCGGTGGCATCGGGGAACATTCGGCGACCTCCAGGTCACGGGTGCGGGTGGTGCGGGCGCCCTGCCCGCACCCGTCCAGTGCACCCGCTCCCGCGTGCGCGGAGCAGGGGCTTGCGCCACCGGTCCGCAGGACCAATTGCCCGCGCCGCCAGGTCCCGAGGTCACCCGGTCCCGCGGGCGCCGGGGATCAGTGCGTCCCGGGCTCCACGCCGAGCGCGGCGCACGCGGCGTCGTACAGCGCGACGACCTCGCGGCGGATCTGCTCCCGCTCGGTGATCGGGCCCGACGGCCACGGGATCCGGACGTCGTCGATCGGTCCCTCCGGTCCCATCACCGTCCAGGTGCCGGCCTCGCCGTCGACGTCGGACAGCGACGCGGCCGTCGCCTCCGGCGCGCCGTGCGCGCGGACGATGAGGAGGTTGTCGTCGAGGTGGTCGCCGTTCATGTGGGCGAGTACGGCGTCGACGGTCTCCTGGTCGAAGGCGGACACCGTGCTCACCAGATCCGGACGCGGTCGGCGGGGTCCAGCCACAGCCCGTCGCCGGGCTCGGTGCCGAACACCTCGTGGAACTCGTCGAGGTTGCGCACGATGTTGGCGCGGAACTCCGGCGGGCTGTGCGGGTCGATGGTGAGGTACTGCCGCTCCTGCTCGATCCGCCGCTTCGTGCGCCACACGTAGGCCCAGTTGAGGAACAGCCGGCGGCGGTCGTCGACCGCCGCGTCGCCTCCCTGGGAGATCAGGAACGCGCGGTGGGCGATGGTCAGGCCGCCGAGGTCGCCGATGTTCTCGCCGACGGTGAGCGCGCCGTTGACGAACTCCCCCGGCAGGTTCCGCGGCGACAGCCCGTTGTACTGCGCGACCAGGGTCTTGGACTTGACCTCGAAGGCGGCCTTGTCGTCGGCGGTCCACCAGTCGTTGAGGTTGCCCTCGCCGTCGTACTGCGCACCCTGGTCGTCGAAGCCGTGGCCGATCTCGTGACCGATCACCGCGCCGATCCCGCCGTAGTTCTCGGCCGGATGCGCATCGGGGCTGAAGAACGGCTTCTGCAGGATCCCGGCCGGGAAGCAGATCTCGTTGGTGCCCGGGTTGTAGTAGGCGTTGACGGTCTGCGGCAGCATGAACCACTCGTCGCGGTCGACCGGCGCGCCGATCTTGGCCAGCTGGCGGTCGGTCTCGAACCCGGCGGCCGCCTGCGCGTTGGCGACCAGGTCGTCGGGCACCACCACGAGCGCGGAGTAGTCGCGCCACTTCACGGGGTAGCCGATCTTCGGCCGGAAGGTCCGCAGCTTCTCGTAGGCGCGCTGCTTGGTCTCCTCGGTCATCCAGTCCAGCTCGCTGATCGACTGGCGGTAGGCCTCGAGCAGGTTGGCGACCAGCTCGTCCATCATCGCCTTCGAGCTCGGCGGGAAGTGCCGGGCGACGTACTCCTTGCCGACGGCCTCGCCCATCGCCCCCTCGACGAACGCCACCGCCCGCTTCCAACGTGCCCGCAGCTCGGGGGTGCCGGAGAGGGTGCGTCCGTAGAAGTCGAAGTTGGTCTGCACGAAGGCGTCGGAGAGGTACGGCGCCGCCGACCGCAGCACGCGGGTGAGGAACCAGTCGCGCCAGACCTCGATCGGCTCGCCCTCCAGGACCTTCGACAGGTGCTCGAGGTACGACGGCTGGCGGACCACGACCTCGGCGAGCGTGGCGTCCTGCCCGCCGAGGTTGGTGACGTAGGCGTCCCAGTCGAAGGCAGGGCAGAGCGCGCGCAGCTCGTCGCCGGTCAGCAGGTTGTAGGTCTTCTGCACGTCGCGGGTCTCGGCGCGCTCCCAGTGACCCTTCGCCAGCTCGGTGTCGAGCGCGAGCACCCGCTCGGCGGCACCGGCCGGGTCGCCGTGGCCGCCCAGCTCCAGCAGCCGGGTCAGGTAGCCGACGTAGGCCTGCCGGATCTCGGCGAACTTCTCGTCGCGGTAGTAGGACTCGTCCGGCAGGCCGAGGCCGCCCTGGACGAGGTGGAACAGGTAGCGGTCGGACTGCCGGTCGTCGGTGTCGACGTAGGAGCCGAAGAGCCCGTAGCCGCCGACCCTCTCGAACTCGCCCAGGAAGGCCGCGACGTCCCGCACGTCGCGGAGCCCGGCGACCGCGTCGACCAGCGGCTGCGCCGGCGCGAGGCCGGCGGCCTCCACGCGCTCGGTGTCCATGAAGGAGTTGTAGAGGTCCGCGATCTTGCGGGCCTCGTCGCCGGAGACGCCCTCGGCCGCCTCGGCCGCGGCGCCCGCCTTCGCCTGCTCCGCCAGCGCGGTGATGATGTCGCGCACGTGCTCCTCGGCCTGGTCGGCCAGCTGCACGAAGGGACCCCAGCTCGACCGGTCGGAGGGGATCTCGGTCTCGGCCAGCCAGGCGCCGTTGACGTGGCCGAACAGGTCGTCCTGGGGGCGGATGTCGGGGTCCATGCCCGGGGAGGCGTCGTCGAGGATGCTCACGACCCCGAGCCTAGGCGGTCCGCGCAACGGCGCGACCGACCACTCAGGTCCCGCGGCGCGCTGCCGACTGGGCGTCCATGCGAAGGATCATCGGCCTGCTGCCGCTCGTCGTCCTGGGCCTCGTCGTCGGCATGGGCACCGGCCCCGTCGACGCCGCGCCGGCGCCGGCCGCGCCCGCCCGGACCCTCAGCGCACCCGGCGCGATGGACCTCCTGCCCGCCCGCCTGCTGGTCCAGCGGGCCTACGAGGACCGGGTGCTGGTGCTCACCAACCGCAAGCGCCGGGCCCGCGGCTGCGCGCCGCTGCGCGCGAACTGGACGCTGCGCAAGGCCGCGCGGAGCCACTCGGTGACCATGGCGCGTCACAACGAGATGTCCCACCGGCTGCCCGGCGAGCCGCGGTTCAGCGTCCGGATCACCCGCGCCGGCTACCGGGACTGGCGGATCGTCGCCGAGAACGTCGCCCGCGGCTTCAGCAGCCCGGCGGCCGTGGTGAAGGCCTGGATGCGCAGCCCCGGTCACCGGGCCAACATCTTGAACTGCCGCCTGCGCGACCTCGGCGTCGGCGTGGTGCTCGCTCGCGGGCAGCTGTGGTGGACGCAGAACTTCGGTCGTCGCTGAGCGTCGAGCGACCACGGCACCTGGTCATTCCGGACTAGCCGACCCGGTCCTCGCTGCCGATGCCCGGCGGCCTCCGCGGACGCCATGCTGCGGGGCGTGCGCTCGAACCGACTCGCCCCGGCCCTTCTCCTGGCACTGCTCGTCTGCCTGGCGACCGGCCTGACGGCCGGCGCGGCGATGGTGCCGGGCGCAGCGCCGGCGGCGGCCACGCCGTCGCCGGGCCGCGCGGCGCAGCTGACCGTGTCGCTCAGCTCCGCGATGGAGGACCGGGTGATCACGCTGACCAACCGCAAGCGCGCGGCGCACGGCTGCCGTCCGCTGCGCCTCCACCGCGACATCCGCCAGGCCGCCCGCAGGCACTCCGTCGTGATGGCCAAGGCGCGGACGCTGTCGCACCAGCTCCCCGACGAGCCGAACCTGGGCATCCGGCTCACCCGGGCCGGCTACACGCCCTGGACGCTGGTCGCGGAGAACCTCGCCAGCGGCCAGACCACGCCGCGGCAGGTGGTGCGGGCGTGGATGGCCAGCCCGGGCCACCGCCGCAACATCCTGGACTGCCGGCTGCGCCACGTCGGCGTCGGCTACGTCAAGTACGGCGACCGGGTCTGGTGGACCCAGGACTTCGGCCGGCGCTGACCCGTCGCCCTGAAGCGCCGGAGCCCGGTCAGTCCCGGATCCGCACCACGGACTTGCCGAGCGTCGCCCGCGCGTCCATGTCGAGCAGCGCCCGGCCGAACTCCTCGATGCCGTAGACCTTGCCGACCGGCGGCTTCACCAAGCCCGACTCGATCATGGGCAGCAGGGCGCGCCACTGGTCCTGCATGTAGCCCGGCCGCCCGAACGTGTAGGCGCCCCAGCCGACGCCGCGGACGTCGATGTTGTTGAGCAGCAGCCGGTTCACCTTCACCTCCGGGATCCCGGCGCCCGACGCGAAGCCGACGACCAGCAGCCGCCCCTGCGGGGCGAGGCAGCGTAGCGAGTCGGTGAAGGCCGGGCCGCCGACGACGTCCAGCACCACGTCGACCCCGGCAGTGGCCGTCAGCCGGGCGACCTCGTCGCGGAACCCGTCGGCGAGCACCGTCTCGTCGGCGCCGGCGGTCTTCGCGAACGCCGCCTTGTCCTCGGTGCTCACGACCGCGATGGTCCGCGCGCCGAGGCCCTTCGCGACCTGCAGCGTGGCCGTGCCGACGCCGCCGGCAGCGCCGTGCACCAGCACCGTCTCGCCCTCGCGGAGCCCACCGCGCTCAGCGAGCGCGAAGTGAGCGGTCATGTAGTTCATCGGCAGCGCGACCGCCTCGTCGAAGCCGACGCTGTCGGGCAGGGCGAACGTCGCCGCCGGCGGGCTCGCGACCAGCTCCGCCGCGCCGCCGTACGGCGCCACCGCCACCACCCGCTGACCGGGCTCGAACCCGGGGCCGGACACCACGACGCCGGCGAAGTCGACGCCCAGGGTGAACGGCGGCTCGGGCTTGAGCTGGTACTCCCCCCTGCTCAGCAGCAGGTCGGGGAACGAGATCCCGACCCGGTGCACCTCGATGAGGACGTCGTCGGAGCCGGGCGTCGGCTCGGGCACGTCGCGGACGGCGACGTCGGCGGGACCGGTGGGGGCGAGGACCTGGACTGCGCGCATGAGCCCGAGGCTAGCGGCGTCAGCCTCGACCGGAGCCGCGCCGGTGCGCGGCCAGCAGGGCGGCGTACCACGCGAAGGAGCGCTTGGGCGTGCGGCGCTGGGTCTCGAAGTCGACGTGGACCAGGCCGAACCGCTGGGTGTAGCCCTCGGTCCACTCGAAGTTGTCCAGCAGCGACCAGGCGTAGTAGCCGCGCACGTCGACGCCGCGCTCGATGGCCTCGGCGACGGCGCCGACGTGGGCGCGGTAGTAGTCGATCCGCTGCTGGTCGTCGACGACGCCGTCGGCGTCCGGACCGGTGTTGTAGGCGCAGCCCGACTCGGTGACCACGATCGGCGGCAGGGCCGCGCGGTAGCGGGCGCGGAACATGATCAGCCACTCGCGCAGCGCGTCGGGCACCACCGGCCACCCGAAGTCGGTGACGGGGTAGCCGACCACCTCGCGGAACTCGAACGGCAGCTCCGCGTCCTCGGGCGCGGCACCGATCCGCATCGGGTTGTAGTAGTTGACCCCGTAGAAGTCGAGCGGCTGGCGCATGGTGGCGAGGTCGCCGTCGCGCAGGTGCGGCTCCAGCACCATCAGCAGGTCCTCGGAGTAGCGGCCCAGCAGCATGCCCTCGAGGTAGTGGCCGTTCCACATCGTGTCGAAGAGCTTCGCCGACCCCACGTCGGCCGGGTCGTCGCTGCCCGGCCAGATCGGCGCGTGGTTGTTGGCGCAGCCGACGCTGGTCGCACCCGCCGCCCGCAGCGCGATGGCGGCACGGCCGTGGGCGACCAGGAGGTGGTGGCCCACGGGCAGCGCGTCGAACATCAGCTGCTTGCCCGGCGCGTGGAACGGCACGGCATGGCCCATGATCGTGACCACGCTCGGCTCGTTGACCGGCACCCAGTCGCCCACCCGGTCGGCCAGCCGGGCGCCGACGATCGCCGCGTAGTCGGCGAACCGGTCGATGGTCGAGCGGTTGAGCCAGCCGCCGTCGTCCTCGAGCGCCTGCGGCAGGTCCCAGTGGAACAGCGTGGCCATCGGCCGGATGCCCGCCTCGAGGAGGGCGTCGACCAACCGGTCGTAGAAGTCCAGGCCCGCGGGGTTCGCCGGTCCCCGGCCGGTGGGCTGGATCCGGGGCCAGGCGATGGAGAACCGGTAGCCGTCGACGCCGAGCCGCTGCAGCAGCGCGACGTCCTCGCGGTAGCGGTGGTAGTGGTCGCACGCCACCGCGCCGCTGGAGCCGTCGGCGATCCGGCCCGGCTGGGCGGTGAAGGTGTCCCACACCGAGACGCCGCGGCCGTCCTCGTCGACGGCACCCTCGATCTGGTACGACGACGTGCTGGCGCCGAACCGGAACTCGGCCGGGAACCGGCCGGCCAGCTCGGACACGCCTCCCTCAGCGCTCGTCACCCCGCCACCCTGCCACGTCCGGGCGGCGGCGTCAGCCCGACCGGACAGTCCACCCGGGCCGCTCCGGCGCGGTGTGGTCAGCCGGCCGGTGTGGTCAGCCGGCCGGTGTGGTCAGCCGGCCGGCGAGGAGTGGGCGGCGCGGTGGGCGGCGACCAGGTCGCCGTACCACCGGAACGAGCGCTTGGGGCGGCGGTCCTGGGTCGCGCGGTCGACGTGGACCAAGCCGTAGCGGGGCGTGAAGCCGTCGTCCCACTCCCAGCTGTCGAGCAGCGACCACACGTAGAAGCCCTGCACGTCGACGCCCACCGCGATCGCGTTGGCCACCGCGTCGAGGTGGCCGGCGAGGTAGTCGATGCGGGCCGCGTCGTCGATCGAGCCGTCGGCGCCGGGCGCGACGTCGAAGGCCGCGCCGCACTCGGTGACGACGAGCGGCGGGAGCGCCGCGCGGTAGCGGGCCCGGGTCATGATCAGCCACTCCTGGAGCGCCTCCGGCACGACCGCCCAGCCGCTGTCGGTGTGGGCCCGGCCGAGCACGTCGAGGAAGCGGAACGGCGACTCGCTGTCCTCGTCGGCGGCGGCGACGCGGAGCGGGCTGTAGTAGTTGACGCCGTAGAAGTCGAGCGGCTGCCGGATCAAGGCCATGTCGCCCGGCTGCACGATGTCCTCCAGCAGCGGCGCGAGGTCCTCGGGGTAGCGACCCAGCATCGTCGCCTCGAGGAAGAAGCCGTTCCACAGCGCGTCGAAGAGCTTCGTCGCGCCGACGTCGGCCGGCTCGGCGCTGGCGGGCCACATGGGGGCGTGGTTGTGCGCGCAGCCGATCCGGCGGGCGCCGGCGGCGCGCAGCGCACCGACCGCGCTGCCGTGGCCGAGGAGCAGGTGGTGGGCGGCGTGCAGCGCGTCGAACATCAGGCGGTGGCCGGGCGCGTGCTCGCCGGTGGCGTAGCCGAGGTAGGCGATCACCGACGGCTCGCTGATCGTCACCCAGTCGACGACGCGGTCGGAGAGGCGCTCGCCGACGAGGGACGCGTAGTCGCCGAACCGGTCCGCCGTCGCGGGGTTGAGCCAGCCGCCGTCGTCCTCGAGCGCCTGGGGCAGGTCCCAGTGGTGCAGCGTGACCATCGGGTCGACGCCCGCCTCGAGCAACGAGTCGACGAGCCGGTCGTAGAAGTCCAGGCCCGCCGCGTTGGCCGGGCCGCTGCCGGTCGGCTGGATCCGGGGCCAGGCGATGCTGAGCCGGTAGCCGGGAGCGCCGAGCTCGCCCAGCAGGGCGACGTCCTCGGCGTAGCGGCGGTAGTGGTCGGCGGCGACGCACGGCGTCGAGCCGTCCAGGACCCGGCCCGGCAGTCCCGCGAACGTGTCCCAGACGCTGGGGCCACGACCGTCTGCGGCGACGGCGCCCTCCACCTGCGGCGCGGCCGTGGCGGTGCCGAACCGGAAGCCGGCCGGGAACCGTGGGGCGAGGTCCTGCGGCAGCACCGGCACAATCTTGCACGTGAGCGTGGAGATCCGCAGGGCTTCGGACAGGTTCGTTGACAGGTCAACCGGGCGGGTGAGCCACCACGGCTTCGCCTTCGGCGGCCACTACGACCCCGAGCGCCTGTCATTCGGGCCGATGGTGTGCCACGACGACCACCTGCTCGGGTCCGGCCGCGGCTTCGACGAGCACGCCCACGAGGGGCTCGAGATCGTCACCTGGGTCGTGTCGGGGGCGGTGGAGCACCTCGACTCCCTCGGCGGCTCGGTCGTCCTCCGCGCCGGCGAGTGCGGCGTGCTCTCCGCCGGGGCCGGCGTCCGGCACGCCGAGCGCGCCACGCCCGACGGGCCCGCCCGGTTCGTCCAGGTCTGGCTGACCCCGGCGACGCCGGACCGCGCGCCGTCGTACGCCCGAGCGGAGGCGGGCCTCGCCTCCGAGCCGGATCCGGCTCAGGGCGGGCCGTCCGGCCCGGTCCCGGTGGTCGGTCACGGCGGGCCGCTGGCGGTCGACGTGCCGGGGGCGGCGTTCGGTGTCGCCCGGCTCGATGCCGGCGAGGCAGTGGAGATCCCCGCGGCCGCCCGCGCCCACGTGTTCGTCGCCACCGGCGCCCTGCTGCGCTCCTCGCTCGCCGAGCCGCTCTCCGCCGGCGACGCGTTCCTGATGACCGACGAGGCACCGCACACCCTCACCGCCGCGGTCCCCACCCACCTCCTCGTCTGGACGTTCTCCGCCTGACCCGCCCCACGCGGCGGGTCGCGCGTCGGGGCCTCAGGCGAGGACGCGGAGGGCGGCTGGGAGCAGGTCGACGGTGAGGGGAGCGGCCGGGTCGGGTGGCAGGGTGCCGAGCCGTTCGCCGTCGGCGCCGACGGGGACCGCGGCGCCGCCGGCGTGGCGACCGGCGAGGGTGACGGTCCGGCCCCGCAGCACCGTGACCTCGGGCAGGGCGACGTGGCGACCGTCGTACACCTTGGGGAGCGAGCGGATCAGGTCGAGCCGTCCGGCGGCCTCGATGACCACCACGTCGAGCTCGCCGTCGTCGAGCTCCGCGGCGGGCGCGATGGCCATGCCCTTGCCGTAGAAGCGGGAGTTGGCGACGACCACGGTCGCCGCCTGGTGCTCGCTGCGCACGCCGTCGACGGTGAGCACGCAGTCGACGGGGCGGTACGTCGCGAGGGCGCGTACGGCGGCCGCCGGGTACTGCAGCCGCGACGGCAGCCAGTGCGAGCGGTCCACGATCTCGGCCGCCCGGGCGTCGACCCCCGCGTAGACGGAGCCGGCCACCACCACCGACCCCGCACCCGGCTCTGCTCCCGACTCCGCACTCGGTTGGGTCGCCCGGAGCAGGTCGACCGGCCGCGGGACGGCGTCGAGCAGGAGCCGCGCCTGGGCGGCCGCGTCGTGCGGCACGGCGAGCATCCGCGCGAAGTCGTTGCCGCGGCCGGCGGGCAGCACGGCCAGCACGCCGTCGCGCTCGGCCACGCAGCCCGCGACCGAGGACAGCATCCCGTCGCCACCGACGGAGACCACGACCGCGTCCCGCGCGACGGCGACGTCCACCAGCTCGGGCACGTCCGCGGCCGAGGTGGTGTAGCTGACCTCCACCGCGGCACCGGCCTCACGCAGCAGCCGCGCCACTGGGACGACGACCTTGGGCGCGGCGCCGCCGCCCGAGGTCGGGTTCACGAGGAAGGAGAACGAGCGACCCGTCGCGCTCACGGCACCAGCACCCCGGGGTTGAGGATGCCGTGGGGGTCGACGGCCCGCTTCACCGCGCGCAGCACCTCGGCGCCGACCTCGCCGATCTCGGCGGTCAGGTAGGGCCGGTGGTCGGTGCCGACGGCGTGGTGGTGGGTGATCGAGGCGCCGGCGGCGACGATCGCCTCGCACGCCGCCGCCTTGGCGGGCAGCCAGCGCGCCAGCGGGTCCTCGCCGCCGGGGGTGACGACGGTGAAGTAGAGCGAGCACCCGGTCGGGTACACGTGCGAGATGTGGCAGAGCACCATCGTGCCCTCGCCGAGCGCCTCCTCGAGCGCGGCCCTCACGCCGGCGTACAGCGCGTCCCGGTTGCTCCAGAACGTGGCCGTCTCGAGGGTCTCCACGAGGACCCCGACGTCGAGCAGGCTGTCGCGGAGGTACGGCGCGCTGAACCGGCCCGCCGCCCACGACTCACCCGGCCCGGCCCCCAGCGCGGTGCCGCCGAGGGCCGTCAGCGCCGCGGTGACCGCGGCCCGCTTGGCCTCGACCGCCGCGGGCGTCCCTTCGTAGCCGACGATCATCAGGCAGCCGCCCGGCGCGTCGCCGCCCATGCCGGCGGGGTCGGCCAGGTTGATCGCGGTCTCCGCCTCGTCGGAGAGGCGCAGCACGGTCGGCAGCAGGTCGGCCTGGGCGAGGGCGCGCATCGCGTCGGCGCCCGCGGTGAAGTCGGGCCAGCGCCAGCCCTCGTACTCCTTGGTCTCGGGCAGCGGCCGCACCCGGACGGTGACCTCGGTGATCACGCCGAACGCCCCCTCCGACCCCAGGAACACCTGGCGGAGGTCGGGGCCCGCGGCGTTGGCCGGTGCGCTGCCCAGCCGGACCTCGCCGACGGGGGTGGCGACGCGCAGCCCCACCACCATGCTGTCGAACCGGCCGTAGCCGGCACTCGACTGGCCGCTCGAGCGGGTGGCGGCGAACCCTCCGATCGAGGCGTACTCGAACGACTGCGGGAAGTGGCCCAGCATCAGGCCCTGCTCCGCGAGGAGGGCCTCCGCCTCCGGTCCCCGCAGCCCCGGCTCCAAGCTGGCGGTGGCGGAGACCGGGTCGACGGCGAGCAGTCGACGCATCCGGCCGAGGTCGAGCGAGACCACGCCGCCCAGCCCGCCCGGATCGGCGACGAGCCCGCCGGTCACCGCGGTGCCGCCGCCGAACGGGACGACCGCGAGCCGGCGCTCCTGGGCGAGGGCGAGGACGGCGACCACCTCCTCGTGCGACCCCGGTCGTACGACGACGTCCGGGGCGTCGGCGAGGTCGCCCGCGCGCTGGCGCAGCAGGTCGGGGCTGGACTTGCCGCGGGTGCGGAGGCGGCGGGTGTCGTCGTCGGTGCGGACGTTGTCGGCGCCGACGAGCTCGGCGAGCGCGGTGACGGCGGAGTCGTCGATCCGGCGGCGGGGCACGGCCACGTCGGCGCTGGGCGGAGCCTCACGCAGCGGGAAGACGGCGCCGACGAGATCGCGCACGCCGTCCGGCAGCGACCCGGCCCGGACCGGGTCGCCCCAGCGGGTCGGCGGCATCTCGGGCTGGAGGACGGCGGGGCCGGAAGGGAGGTTCGTCGCCATGTGTTACAGTGTGACACATGACGTCACAACGTCACAACCCCGATCCGTCACCGCGCGACCTCTACCTCGACGCCGCACGCGCGTGCATCCTCGACGTCGGCTGGCGCCGGACCACCCTCACCGAGGTCGCGCGGCGAGCCGGCGTCTCCCGGATGACGATCTACCGCGCGTGGCCCGACATGCCGACGCTCCTCGGCGACCTGATGACCCGGGAGTGGTCCGACCTGGTCGCCGCCACCGGTCCGACGGGCACGAAGCCGAGCGAGCCGACCCCCGAGGGCATCGCGGACGCCGTACTCCTGCGGGTGCGGGCGCTGCGGGTCAACGAGCTGTTCACCCGGATCGTCCAGCTCGACCCCGAGCTGATCCTGCCCTATCTCCTCGACCGCCGCGGGCGGGCGCAGGAGCTGATCTGCACCCTGCTCGGCGAGCTCATCGCCGCCGGCCAGGAGGCCCGCACGGTCCGCGCCGGCGATCCCGTCACCATGGCCCGGGCGGTCGTGCTGGCGGGCCACGGCTTCGTGCTCTCGGCGCACACGATGACCGACGACGAGGTGCGCACCAGCGACCTGGACGCGGAGCTGTGGACCCTCGTCGCGGAGATGCTCCGATGAGCGGCGGCACGGGCGGGGGCCGGATCGCCCCGGGACTGTCCGGGGCGCCGACCGACGTCGACGTGGTCGTCGTCGGGCTCGGCGTGACCGGCGCCGGCGTGGCGCTCGACGCCGTCTCGCGCGGCCTGAGCGTTCTGGCCGTCGACGCGCACGACCTCGCCTTCGGCACCTCCCGGTTCTCCTCCAAGCTCGTGCACGGGGGGCTGCGCTACCTGGCCAGCGGGCAGGTCGGCATCGCCCACGAGAGCGCCGTCGAGCGCGGCATCCTGATGGAGACCACCGCGCCGCACCTCACCCACGCGATCCCGACGATCGTGCCGCTCGCGCCGGCCGTGAAGTGGCACGACGCACTCCTCACCCGGGCCGGGTTCCTCGGCGGCGACCTGCTGCGCCGCGCCGCGCGCACCAGCACCGACACCCTGCCGCGGCCGCGTCGGCTCACCGCCGCGGAGGCGCGGGCCATCGCGCCCCCGCTGCGCACCGACGGCCTGCGCGGGGCGCTGGTCGGCTGGGACGGCCAGCTCGAGGACGACGCCCGGCTGGTCACCACCATCGCGCGCACGGCGGCCGCCGCCGGTGCCGCCGTGCACACCCACGCCCGCGTCACCACCGCGACCGGCACCGGGGTGTCGCTGCGCGACGAGCTGACCGGCGCCACGCTGGACGTCAGGGCGCGGGCCGTCGTCAACGCGGCCGGCGTGTGGGCAGGTGACCTCGTCGGCGACGTACGCCTGCGGCCCTCGCGCGGGACCCACCTGGTGCTGCGACCCGAGGCGCTGCCGGGGCTCGGCGTCGTGGTCTACGCGCCGATCCCGGGCGAGCGCAACCGGTTCATCCTGGTGCTGCCCCAGCCGGACGGCCAGCTCTACGTCGGGCTCACCGACGAGCCCGTCACCGGCCCGGTCCCCGACGTCGCCCAGCCGACGGAGGTCGAGATCGGCTTCCTGCTCGACGTGGTGTCCGCGACGTTCGCCCGCCGGCTCACCCGGGCCGACGTGGTCGGCGCCTTCGCCGGTCTCCGGCCGCTGCTCGACACCGGCGACGACGACGCGACCGCCGACCTGTCCCGCAAGCACGCCGTGGTCACCGGCCGCTCGGGGGTGGTGACCGTCGTCGGCGGCAAGCTGACGACGTACCGCCGGATGGCGCAGGACGCGGTCGACGCCGCCGTCGCCCACGCCGGTCTCGACGCCGGTCCGTGCGTCACCGCGACACTCCCCCTCGCCGGCGCCGCGTCGCGCCACGAGCTCGCACACCTGGCCGCTCGCGCCGGCTCACCCGGCGAGGCCCGGCTCGTCCGGCGGTACGGCGCCGACGCCGGCCTCGTGCTCGACGCCGCCCGCCGGGCGACCGGCCTCCCCGCCGCCGAGCTGCTCGAGCCGCTGGCCCCGACGATCCCGACGGTGCTCGCGGAGCTGGCCTTCGGCGTCACCCACGAGGGTGCCGCCGACGTGGCGGACCTGCTCGACCGGCGCACGCGGGTCGGCCTGGTCGCGGCCGACCGGGCGGCCGTCGTACCGGCCGCGGAGCGGGTGCTGGGGCTGGTCGGGCGGGTGGCGGGGTAGCCGCGGGTTGGCGGGGGCCGGTCCGGGGCCCGGCCCTGGTCGGCCCGCGGGTGTGGCTGGCCCGCCGGCCGGGAAGGCGGCATGTAACTCGGTGTTACGTCGTCCACCACGGCGAACCGTCATCTGCCACGGTCTCAGGACCGGTCACAGGACCGTGGTGGACGCCCGAACACCGAGTTACATGACGAAGCCGCCCCGCCCCCAACCTCGCCGATGAGTTTTCCCATCGACCTCGGTCCACAGATCAGGCAGACTGGCGACACCACGGGGGTAGCGATGGGAAGCACTGTGACCGACACCGATGCAGTGGCAACGACGACGAGCACCCCGGCGACAGCGGAGCTCGCCGACTTCGACGCGCTCACCGGGCGCTACCAGCGGGAGCTGATGGCGCACTGCTACCGGATGAGCGGGTCGGTGCACGAGGCGGAGGACCTCGTGCAGGAGACGTTCCTGCGGGCGTGGAAGGCCTCGGCCAGCTTCCAGGGCCGCTCGTCGGTGCGCACCTGGCTCTACAAGATCGCCACCAACGTGTGCCTGACCAACCTCGAGAGCAAGCCGCGCCGTCCGCTCCCGACCGGCCTCGGCACCGCCGACTCCGCGCCGTCCGACGAGCTGCTCGAGGACCACGAGGTGCCGTGGCTGGAGCCCATCCCCGACGCGGCCGTCGAGGTCGCCGAGCGCGACACGATCCGGCTGGCCTTCGTCGCCGCGCTCCAGCACCTCCCCGCCCGCCAGCGCGCGGTGCTGATCCTGCGCGACGTGCTCCGCTGGTCGGCCGCGGAGACCGCGGCCACGCTCGACACGACCACCGCCGCCGTCAACTCCGCCCTCCAGCGCGCGCACGCCCAGCTCGCCGAGCGCGGACTCACCCCCGACACGGTCGAGGCCGACCTCGACGCCGACAAGCAGCAGATGCTCAACGCCTACCTGGAGGCGTTCTGGCGCAAGGACATCGACCAGATCGTCAAGCTGCTGCGGTACGACGCCACCTGGGACATGCCGCCGTTCCTCAACCACTACCGGGGTGCCGACGCGATCGGCGAGCTGATCGGGGTGAAGTGCCCGGGCGGCAGCAACGACATGCCGATGGTGCAGACCACCGCCAACGGCCAGCCGGCGTTCGGGCTCTACATGCGCATGCCCGCCGGGCACTTCGAGCCGTTCCACCTCCAGGTGCTGCAGATGGACGGCGACCGGGTCGAGCACGTGACCGCGTTCTTCGACACCCGGCTGTTCGCGCGCTTCGGCCTGCCCGATCGGCTGCCGGCCGACTTCGTGCCCGTGCCGGGCGCCCCGCCGACCGCCGGCTGACGCCATGACCGCCCAGCCCCGGCCGACGCCCAGCACCGACCCGGGGGTGGAGCTGCTGGAGCGTGCGCTCGGCTACACCCGCCGCGCCCTCGCCACCGTCACCCCCGCCCACCTGTGCCTGCCGACCCCGTGCGACCGGTGGCGCCTCGCCGACCTGCTGGCGCACATGGAGGACTCGATCGACGCGTTCGCGGAGGGCGCGGACGGCTCGATCGGCCTCCACAGCGCCGCCCCCGCGCCGGCCCTCGACCGGATCAGCGCGCTCCAGGCGAAGGCGTGCCACCTGCTCGGCGCCTGGGCCTCGGCGACGTCGACCCTGGTCGACGTCGGCGGCCGGCCGGTGCCGGTCGGCACCATCGCACGGCTCGCCGCGCTGGAGGTCGTGGTGCACGGCTGGGACGTCGGCCGTACGACGGGCTTCGCCGACCCCGTCCCCGGCCCGCTCGCCGAGGCGCTGCTCCCCACGGCGGTCGCCGTCGCGCTGGAGCAGGAGGGCGAGTTCGCGCCGCCGGTGCCCGTGCCGGCCCACGCAGCGTCGAGCACCCGACTGCTCGCCGTCCTCGGCCGGCGGGCCGGCGCCACCGCGTAGGAGACCCGGGCGCCGCGACCGCGACCACGGCCCGCGACCACCGCCCGCGACCACGGCCCGCGTCCGGCGGTTCACGGCCGACGGTTCAGGGACCGGCCGGCCCCAGCAGGTCCCACCTGTTGCCGGCGACGTCGCGGAAGACCAGGACCTGACCGTAGTCGGCCGTCCGCGGCCCGGAGACGATCTCGACGCCGGCGGCGAGCAGGCGCCGGTGCGCGGCCGCGAAGTCGTCGACGCGGAGGAAGTACGCGACCCGTCCCGCGGCCTGCCGGCCCACCGCGGCCGCCTGGTCGGGGCCGTCCGCCCGGGCCAGGAGCAGCCCGGTGCCGCCGCCCGGCGGCCGGACGACCACCCACCGCTTCGGCCGGCCGTCGTCGGTCCGGCTGGGCGAGTCCTCGGCCAGCTCGAAGCCGAGGACGTCGACGAAGAAGCGGATCGCGGCGTCGTACTCGTCGACGACGACGGTCACCAGGTCCAGGTGCACCGGCGCTCAGTCCTCGTCGCGCAGCGGGTGGGCGAGCTCGTCGGCCGGCAGCCTCGCCCACACCACGGCGACGATCGCCGCGACCCCCGGGACGACGGCGGCGATCGCGAAGGTGGCGCCCAGGCCGATCAGCTCGGCCACCGGTCCGGCGAGGGCCATGGAGACCGGCATCAGGCTGACCGACACGAAGAAGTCAAGGGACGCGACCCGGCCGAGCAGGTGCGGCGGCACCCGCCGCTGCAGCAAGGTCCCCCAGATCACCATCGGCGCGGAGAAGAAGGCCCCGATCACGAAGGCCGACGCGGCCACCACCCACACCCGGTCGGCCGTGCCGATCAGCAGGAACGGCAGGCAGCCCAGGCCCCACATCAGGTTCATCCAGGTGAGGTAGCGGCGCGGCATCCGGATCGACGCCATCGCCATCGACCCGATCGCGCCGCCGATGCCGAAGCAGGCCATCACGACGGCGTGGTCGCCGGGACCGCCGCCGAGCTCGTCCTTGACCAGGAACGGGATGAGCACCTCGAGCGGGCCCATCAGCACCAGGATCATCACCGACGCGAACAGCAGCGTGGCGAGGAGCCAGGGCGTCCGCATCATGTACTGGAAGGCCTCGCGCATGTCGGCGACGGCGGTGCGGACCGCGCTCGCCGCGCCAGCGGCCGCCGCGGCACCGGCGGCGCCGCTCTCGAGCGCCGACACGTCGCGACGTACCGGCGTCAGCGGCACGGTGCTGAGCGCGACGAGCCCGAACAGGCCGAAGGCGGCGGCGACGCCGAGGGCGGCGGAGGACGACGCGGCGCCCACGACGAAGCCGGCGACCCCCGGCCCGAGCGCCTGCCCGACGGTCGGGCGCACCATGCCCTCGAAGCCGTTGACCGCCAGCAGGTCGCGCTCGGGCACCAGGGCGGGCAGCCACGCGGAGTAGGCCGGGTAGTAGAAGGCGAGCGCCACGCCGGTGGCGAAGGAGACCACGGCGAGGTGCCAGAGCTGGGTGAGGTCGGCCCAGGAGAGAGCGGCGACCAGGGCCATGCCGCCGAGCTCGACGGCGGCGACCGCGAGCAGGATCAGCTTCTGCGGGATCCGGTCGGCCACGACGCCGCCGAGCAGCGCCGGCAGCAGCACGCCGACGGCCGCCGCGGTGGAGACCACGGAGAGGTCGCCCGCGCCGCCGTCGATCCGGATCACCTCCCACACCAGGGCGACGACCCACACCCCGTGGGCGAAGGTCTGCAGCACCAGGGCGGCACCCAACCGCCGATAGGAGGAGTGGCGGAACGGCGTGAGGGCGCGCGGCACCCGGCGGGGTGCCAGCGGGGCCGGGTCCTCGGGGGTGGGGGCGGGGGGTACGAGCTGCTCGGTCATGGGCTTCCTTCAGTCTGCACGTGGGGACCGACAGCGGCCAGCGGATTCATCGCCGCGGCCGACTGTCCTGACCGAGTGGACAACCTGAACCTTGATTCAGGTCAAGCGGGCAGACCGTGCAGTCCGGTCAGGTGCGGTCCGGCCACCAGCCCAGGGAACGGCCGTGGCCGTGCGTGTGGCCGACGGAGCGACCGTCCACGCCCAGCACGAACCGGCCGTACGGCGGCTCGGGCCCGGTCGTCGCCACCTCGGGCAGCACCTCCGGCGCCTCGTTGCTCACCCAGTGGCAGCGCCCGTCGGCGACCAGGCCCCCCATCAGCGCGGCGAAGCGTCGCCGGTCGGCGTCCTCGAGGTAGGCGATGACCGCCGAGTGGAACACCACCACCGCGCCCTCCGGGCCGACGGCGCGCCGCGCGTCCTCCACCCGCGCCGGGAGCAGCTCGAGGAGGTCGCCCCGCCGGATGTCGGGCGGGTCGCGGCGCGCCACGTCGAGCGCGGTCGCCAGCTGCTCCCGCCGGTCGTCGTGCTCGGGCCACACGAGCTGCAGCAGCCAGCTCCGGTCGTCCTCGGCGGTGACGTCCAGGGGGTTGAGGTCGATGCCGCCCCGCCAGCGGACGGTCGGCACGGCGGACGGCAGCGGGGCCGGTCCGGTGACGTGGCAGGACAGCACCGGCGCGGCGGGACCGGCGGTTCGCACCCCGTCGGGCGTCACCCAGCGATACCCCCAGCGGTCGGGGAACAGGCAGAGCCCAGCACTCGCCCCGGCCTCCAGGAGAGCGACCGGACGGCCGGCCGCGGCGAGCGCGACGGCCGGCAGCAGCGTCGCCATCCGCCCCGCCTCGTTGGTCTGCGTCGCCCGCTCGAGGATGGTGCGGCGGATCCGGCCGTCGTCGGCCAGCAGCGCCGACCGGAGGGCGTCGTACGGCGCGGGCGCCGGCACCCCGTGCCAGCGCGCCGCCGCGAAGACCAGGTTGGGCTGCTGCTTCGCGCCCGGCAGCGACGCGAGCCAGGCGCGCACCTCCGGGTCGCCGGCGACGCCGAGGGCCCAGTCGGTGAAGCACGGCGAGTCGGTGGCGTACGACGCGAACTCGCGGTACTTCTCCTCGATCGGCCCGTGGACCCGCATGACCGGAGTCTGTCAGCCGGTCCGGCCGGTCAGGGCGCCGGCAGCGCGACGTACGTCGTGTCGAGATACTCCTCGATGCCCTCGAAGCCGCCCTCCCGGCCGAAGCCGCTGGCCTTGACGCCGCCGAACGGCGCCGCCGGGTTGGACACGATCCCGGTGTTGATGCCGAGCATCCCCACGTCGAGCCGCTCCGCCAGGCGCAGCGTTCGCTCGAGGTCGCGGGTGTAGGCGTAGGCGGCGAGCCCGTACTCCGTGGCGTTGGCCAGCCGGATCGCCTGCTCCTCGTCGGCGAAGGTGGTGATCGGGGCCACCGGGCCGAAGATCTCGGTGGTCACCGCGTCGGCCTCGACGGGTACGTCGACCAGCACGGTGGGCGGGTAGAAGAAGCCCGCGCCGTCGGGGCGGGTGCCGCCGGTGAGGACGCGCGCGCCGCGGTCGACCGCGTCGTCGACGATCGCGGCCACCGAGGCCACCGCCTTGTCGTCGACCAGCGGCCCCACGTCGACACCGTCGTCCTGGCCGCGGCCCACGCGGAGGGCCCCCATCCGCTCGGCGAGGCGGCGACCGAACTCCTCCGCCACCGGCTCCTCGACGAGGAACCGGTTGGCCGACGTGCACGCCTCCCCCATGTTGCGCATCTTGGCGAGCATCGCCCCGTCGACCGCGGCGTCGAGGTCGGCGTCGGCGAAGACCAGGAACGGCGCGTTGCCGCCGAGCTCCATCGACATCCGCTGGAGCTGCCCGGCGGACTGCTCCACGAGCTTCCTGCCGACCGGCGTGGACCCGGTGAAGCTCACCTTGCGCAGCCGCGGGTCGGCCTGCAGCGTGCTGCTCAGCGCGCCGGAGTCCGACGTCGCCACCACGTTGAGCACGCCGGGCGGCAGGCCGGCCTCCGCGAGGATGTCCGCGAGCATCAGCATGGTCAGCGGGGTCTGCGCCGCGGGCTTCACGACCATCGTGCACCCGGCGGCCACCGCCGGGCCGATCTTGCGGGTGCCCATCGCCAGCGGGAAGTTCCACGGCGTGATGAACAGGCACGGTCCCACCGGCTTGCGCACCGTCAGCAGGCGGCTGCCGCCGGCCGGGTTGTGCATCCAGCGGCCGTGCACCCGCACCGCCTCCTCGGAGAACCACCGCAGGAACTCCGCGCCGTAGGTCACCTCGCCCCTCGCCTCGGCCACCGGCTTGCCCATCTCCAGGCTCATCACCAGCGCGAGGTCGTCGGCTCGGGCGGTGACCAGCTCGAAGGTACGACGCAGGATCTCGCCGCGCTCGCGTGGCGGCGTCGCGGCCCAGTCGGCCTGCGCGGACACCGCGGCGTCGAGGGCAGCGCAGGCGTCGTCGGTGGTGCCGTCGGCCACCTGGGCGAGCACGGAGCCGTCCGCGGGGTCGATCACGTCGAGGCGGTCGCCGCCGGAGGCAGGCACCCAGGAGCCGCCGACGAACAGCTGGCGGCGGTCGTCGGGAAGGATCTCGGAGAGGCGGTCACGCGGGGTCATGGGGACCACTGTGACACCGCCGTGGGAGTCGCAGCCGGGACCATGGTCCTGTCCCGGTGGACTGCGGAAGGAAATGTCCGGACCTGGGCTGCACGGCGCCCGTGCGCGCGCTACAGTTTGAGGCGTCGTACTTCGGAGGGAGCACCGCAAGTCACGACAGAGCCCCCGTTGAGCTGACCCCATGCAGCCCCGGGGGCTCGCTCCTTTTTCCGGTCCGGTCGCCGCCCTCCTCCGGGCCCGGCCTCCTGCCCGGCGGTCGGCTGCTCGAGCCGCCTCGTCGGCGTGCGGGTCAGCGGGCGCGGCGGAGGAACTCCTCGAGCAGCGGGCCCGCGGTCCGGGAGCCGGACTCGCCGTTGCGCACGAAGACCGCGACGGCGAGGTCGTCCTGGGCGGCCACCATCCAGGCATGGGTGCGGATCGTCCCGTCGTCGGCGTACTCGGCGGTGCCCGTCTTGGCGATGACCGGCGGCCCGGGGACGTCGGCCAGACCGGTCCCACTGCCGCTGCTGACCACCTCACGGAGCATCGACGTCAGCTGGCGCGCCTCGGTGGCGGTGAGCGGCTCCGCCTCGGCGGGGACCTCGACGTCGACCTCCTCCACCAGTCGCGGCACGACCGTCTCGCCGGCCTGCACGCTGGCGATCACCGCCGCCATCGCCATCGGCGATGCGAGCACCTTGCCCTGGCCGATCATCGCCGCCGCACCCTCGGTCTCCGTCGCCGGATCGGGTACCTCGCCGAAGTAGGCCGGGAACCCGAGGTCGTGGTCGACGCCCAGCCCGAGACTGGCCGCCGCGGCGGCCAGGTCGCCGTCGTCGAGCCGGCCGCGGGCGGCGATGAGCGCGGTGTTGCACGACTCGGCGATCGCGCGGCGCAGGGGGATGGTGCCGAGCGCGTCGGCGGGATAGTCGGAGTAGTTCTTGAACCGCTTGCCGTCGACGGTGATCGTCGGCGTGCAGCGCACCGGCGAGTCCGGCGTCAGGCCGGCGCGCAGCAGCGCGAGCGCGGTGACGATCTTGAACGTCGAGCCGGGCGGGAACTGGCCGAAGGTCGCGTGGTTGAGGCCGTCGGTGCCCGGACCGTTGGCCGCGGCGAGGATCGCGCCGTCGCTCGGGCGCACCGCGACGATCGCGCTGGCGGGCCCGACGTCGGCGAGCACCTCCTCGGCCAGCATCTGCAGCGGCTGGCTGAGGGTGATCGCCAGCGGGTCGCCTGGCTCGGGCTCGTAGGTGTAGAGCGGCCGCCTCCGCGCGGCCGGGTCGTCCGGCACGGCGTAGACGTTGCGCCCGACCCGGCCACGCAGCTGCTCGTCGTAGCGCGCCTGGAGCCCCGAGATGCCGGCCAGGTCGCCGGGCCGGTAGGCGTCCGGGTGCTTCTCGAGGATCTCCTGGGTGACCGGGCCCACTCGGCCGAGAAGAGGCGCGGCGAACTCGCGGGTGGGGGCGAGCGCGAGCTGGTCGGCCACCTGGTGGGCGCCGTCGATCTGCGGGAGCGCCGCCTCCACGGCCGCCGGCACCTCGGATTGCCGGTAGGTGATCGCCTCGACGAAGGCCCGGGAGCCGGCGTCCCGCACGGCCTTGACGTAGGGCCCGACGTCGATGCCGACCAGCCGGGCGAGGCGACGCGCCGAGCGCGGGGCGGCCGCCGCCTCGACCCGGGTGCGGTCGATCCCGACGCGGACGACCGGGCGCTCGGTGACGAGGACCCGTCCTCCCGCCCCGGTGATGTCGCCCCGGTCGGTCGGCTGGGTGACGGCGTCGAGCACCTCGCCCTCCTCGAGGCTGGGCTCGACCAGCGCCGGCGACCAGGCGGCGGCCCAGCCCTCACCGCTGCGGCTCAGCGCCACCTCCGTCTCGTAGACCCACTGCTCCTCCTCGTCGCTGACGACCGGCCACTCCCACACGAGAGTCGCCGTGGCGGCGTCGCCGTCGGTCTGGACGTCCTCGACCGAGATCTCCGGCACGATGCCGTCCATGCCGGCCACGATGGCGTCGTACTCCTCGGTGACGGCGGCGTTCTCGGCACCGGTGAACGGCACCGTCGCCAGGGGGTCGGGCCCGTCGCTGGCGGCCGAGCGCTCGGACCCGGCCGCGGCCGCTAGGGCACCGGCCAGCTGTCCGGCGAGCGCCTCCGCTCCCCCGCCCTCGCCCGAGCCGTCGCCCGAGCAGGCGGTCACGGAGGTGACCAGCACGACGGTGATGGCTGCCGAGAGTCGCCGCATGCCGACGGTTCTACCAGCAGGCACCGACCGTGCGGCAGCGCGGGCGGCCGGGCCCGCGCCTCACCCGACGAGGAGCGCTGCGACCTGCGGCTTGTAGCCGGACGAGTGGCCCGCGCGGTTGGGGTGGTAGCTCTCGCTGATCGGGTTGGAGAGGCCGTTGACCCACTCGACGTCGTCGCAGACGGCGTGGCCGACGAACCGGCTCGTCGGGTTCGCCCACGCGAAGCCCCGCGCGCTCGCGGCGGCGGCGAGCTTGCTGTTCAGCAGGTCGGCCGTGGAGTTGAGGCGGGTCTGCTCGGTCGGGGAGAACCAGGTGCCGGCGTTGCAGTCCTCGCCCATGAACAGCCGTGGGTAGCCGACGACCACGACGACCGCGTTCGGCGCCTTGGACCTGATCGAGGCGTAGAGCGTGCTCAAGCGGCCGGGCAGGGTGTTGCTGATGTAGCTGCGCGCCCGGTCGATCGCCGCTCCGCAGTCGGACATCCAGCCCGGCTGCGCGCACTCGGTGACCACGCTGCTGAAGCCCGCGTCGTTGCCGCCGACCGAGATCGTGACGTAGTCGGTGCCGGTGGTCAGCGCGCCGAGCTGGGTGTTGGTGACGGTCGCGACGGTGGCGCCGGAGCAGGCGCGGAAGTTGAGCGCGTAGCCCCGCTGCGCCGCCACCAGCTTGGGGAAGGAGTAGGTGGAGCGCTGACAGCTGGTGCCGTCGTCGATGTAGCTGCGGGTGCCGACGCCGCTGGAGTAGGAGTCGCCGAGGGCGACGTACGACGGCGCCGCGGCGTGTGCCGGGGCAGGCACGCCGACGAGCGCGACGAGGCCCGCGGCGAGGCCGGAGAGGGAGGAGAGGAACAGGCGGAGGGAGCGGGACATGACCATGCCCTTCGGGCCGGCGCTGGTGAGCGCGCTGATGTGACCCGGGTCACTCAAGCAGGTCGGCGCCGTCCCGGCCAGAGGCGAGGGCGTAGGTCGGCGTGCCGGGCCCGGTCACCGCCCGACGTGCCGATGTCCACGCGGCAGGGGAAGCCCGCGGCGGGTGCCCTCCACGATGTCGGCGACGTGCGCCTGGAAGCCAGGGCAGGTGGTGATGTCGTGGGCTCGGCACTCCAGCGCGTGCTCGGTCATGTGCCGGGACCGCTCGATCTCCTCCTGCCGTCGGTCGAGCTCGGCCAGGTGGGCGCGCAGCGCCGCGCGGCGGTCGTCGGCCGTGGCGTCGATCATCGTGCGGATCTGCTCGAGGGTCATGCCGGCCGCCTTGCTGGTGAGGATGGACGCCACCCGGTAGGCGTCGTCCTCGCCGTACACGCGACGCCCCGCAGCATCGCGCTCGGGGCTCAGCAGGCCCATGTCCTCCCAGTAGCGGAGGACGTGGGTCTCCAGGTCGAACCGGCTCGCCAGGTCGCCCACGCTCCACCGGATCCGGTCTGCGCTTGACTTCATGTTCACATGAACTCAGATCCTCTCCACAGACGCAAGTCGTCACCTCGAACCGACACGAAGGGAGCTCTCGATGAGCGAGCAGGACCAGCACGACCAGCACGACCAGCATGACCGGCACGACCGGCCCGACCTGTACGACGTGGCCGTGGTCGGCGCCGGCGCCGCCGGCCTCCAGGCGGCCCAGACCCTCGGCCGGATGCGGCAGACCACCGTGGTGCTCGGCACCGACCGCTACCGCAACGACCCGGCGACCCACATGCACAACTTCCTCGGCCACGACGGCGAGCCGCCGGCGGAGCTGCGGGCGGCGGCGCGGAAGGACGCCGAGCGGTACCCGACGGTCGAGCTCCGCGAGCAGGCCGTCCTCCGGATCAGCGGCGAGGCCGGTGCGTTCACCCTCGAGCTGTCCGGTGGCGAGCCGGTCCGGGCCCGCCGGGTCCTGCTCGCCACCGGCGTCGCCGACGACCTGCCTGACGTGCCGGGCTTGGCCGACCTCTTCGGCGACGTGGTGGCCCACTGCCCGTTCTGCCACGGCCACGAGTTCGCGGGCACGCCGGTCGGCATCCTCGGGTCGGCGGCCCACGTCGCGATGATGGCGTCGATGGTGGGTCCGATCGCCAGCGAGGTGGTCGTGCTGACCGACGGCGCCGCGCTCGAGCCGGACACCGCCGCGACCCTCGCCCGGCTCGGCGCCGAGGTCCGCGCCGAGCGGGTGCTCGGCACCTGCCGCGGGTCGCTCGGCGTCCGGGTCGACCTCGACGGCGGCGGCACGGTCGAGCTGGGCGGGCTCTTCGTGAAGACCGCCTGGCGGCAGTCGACACCGTTCGCCCAGCAGCTCGAGGTCGAGATGTCGGAGGTCGGCGCCGTGGTCGTCGACGCCTTCGGCCGCACCAGCCGTGCCGGGGTCTACGCGGCTGGGGACATGGCCCAGGGGCCGGGCCTCCCGATGCCGATGGCGTCGGTCCTCACCGCCGCCTCGGCGGGCCTGGTCGCGGCCGCGGCCTGCGTTCAGGACGCGGCGCTGGAGCGTGCCGCACAGGGATGAGCCGGCCCGTTTCGGGCAGCGGGGAGGGATGGAGATCGATCGCTCGTACGACGTCGCCGTGGTCGGCGCCGGTGCCGCCGGGCTGCAGGCGGCGCTGACCCTCGGTCGGATGCGACGGCGGGTGGTGCTCTTCGGCACCGAGCACTGCCGCAACCACCCGGCCGAGCACATGCACAACTTCATCGGGCTGGACGGGATGCCGCCGGGCGACTTCCGCGCGGCCGCGGTGCGCGACCTCGCCGAGTACGAGACCGTCGAGGTCGTCGAGCGGATGGTCACCGAGGTGTCGGGCAAGGTCGACGACTTCCGGCTGGCGGTCGAGGGCGGGTCGCCGGTGCAGGCCCGACGGGTGATCCTGGCGACCGGCGTGACCGACGAGTTGCCGGACGTGCCCGGCCTGGACGCGCTCTTCGGCACCGCCGTGGCGCACTGCCCCTACTGCCACGGCTACGAGTACCGCGACAAGCCGATCGGCATCCTCGGACCGGGGTCGCACGTCGCCGGACAGGCCCGGCTCCTCGAGCGGCTGGCCACGCCGGTCGTCGTACTGATGAACGGCGAGGAGCCCGACGACGAGATCGCGGCCGCCGTCGAGGAGCTCGCCGCAGTGCTGGTCACCGAGGCGGTCGACCGGGTCGAGCCCGCGGACCTCGGGGTCCGGGTGTGCCTGGCCGACGGCGAGGCGGTGGAGCTGGGCGGCCTGTTCGTGCACCCGGTGTGGCGGCCCGCGGCGCCGTTCGCCGAGCAGCTCGGCCTCGACACCGGCAACCTCGGCGGCATCCGGCTCGACTCCGAGGGGCTCACCAGCACGCCGGGCGTGTACGCCGCCGGCGACCTGGCGCACCACCGGGACCTGCCGATGCCGGTGGCCTCGGTGCTCACCGCCGCCGCGGCCGGGCTGGTGGCCGCGGCGTCGTGCGACCGCGACCTGCTCTGACCCGCGTCCGGGCACCTGTCAGGGTGTCTCCCGTGGTCGCCTACCTGCGCCGTCTGGCGCTCCTCTTCGGAGGCTGCGTCATCCTCGGCGTCGGCGTCGGCCTCCTGCTGCGCGCGGACCTCGGCTCCGACGGCTACTCCAGCCTGGCCAACGGCCTCTCGCTCGCCCTGGAGCTGGAGTTCTGGATCGCCAACGTCGCCGTCGGGCTGGGCTTCCTGGCGGTGGCCGCGAGCCGGCGGCTGTGGCCTGGCGTCGGCACGCTCGTGCAGGTGGTGGTCGTCGGCGCCACCATCTCGGTGGTGCTGGAGCTGGTCCGGACGCCGGACGGCTGGCCGGCGCGGGTCGCGCTGCTGGTCGCGGCGTTCCCGGTGCTGGCCGTCGGCATCGCGACGTACCTGGGCAGCCGCACCGGCGCCGGGCCGGCGGAGGCCGCGGCCCTGGCCTGGGACCCGCCGGTCCCGTTCAAGTGGAGCTACAGCGTCGTCCAGGGCGGCGGGGCGGTCGTGGGGTGGCTCCTCGGCGCGACGATCGGCGTGGGGACGATCGCCACCATCGTGCTGCTCGGGCCGCTGGTCGCCCTCGCGGCCCGGCTGCTCCACCTCGACGTGCACCAGCGAGCGGCGGAGCGGTGACCGCCCCCGGGCCGAGACCGTCACACCGGTCGCACCCGTCACCTGACCCGGCCGGAACTGGCACTTCGCGGGTGTTGCAATGGCCGCGAAGTGCAGGAATCACCGGTTGACCGGTGATTCCTGCAGAGCCGCCGACTCTGCCCACCTCAGTACCACCCACGCCGCTCGGAGTGCTCCCACGCCCGCTGCGGATTGCCGTACCGGGCGGCGATGTAGGCCAGGCCCCACGAGATCTGGGTCTCGGGGTTGGTGCGCCAGTCGCGGCCGACGACCGCCATCTTCTCGGCCGGCAGCGACTGCGGGATGCCGTAGGCGCCGGAGCTCGGGTTCTCGGCGAGGTGGTCCCAGCCCGACTCGCGCAGCCACAGCGCGTCGAGGTACTTCCACTGGTCGGCGGGGAAGCCGAACTCCACGAGCAGCTGGTAGCCCAGCGCCCGGTTGGTGCCGGGGTCGACGTCGACCTGCGTGGGCTGCTCCAGGGGGATCCGCTTGGCCACCCGTTCGGCCCGGCGGGCCAGCTGCGCCATGATCACCGTCGCCGGGACCTCGGCCCGCGCGCCGGAGGGCTGCTGGCCGCCGTCGGTCCGGGACGGAGCGGTCGAGGGGCTGGCCGCTGGGGCCGACGGGGCCGGCATCGAGGCGGTGGTGGCCGCCGACGTCCGGTCACCCGCCGGGCCGGGACCGGCGGGTCCTGCCGTGCACCCCGCGGCACCGACCACTCCGGCCGCCACGACCACCGCGGCCACCACGCCCGCGAGCGCGACGCCCCCGCGCGTCTGCTGGTGCCGCACCCCGGTCAGCCCTCGCTGGGGCGCTTCCGCTTGGGCGGGCCGTAGTCGCGCTGGAGCTCGATGAGCTTGCCGCTGATCCGGGTGTTCTTCAGCCTCTCCCAGGCGTCGTCGGGCAGCCGGGCGGGCAGCTCGACGATCGAGTAGTCCGGCCGGATGGTGATCCGACCGAAGTCCCGTCGGTCGAGCCCGCCCTCGTTGGCGATCGCGCCGACGATCTGCCGCGGCTCCACCCGCTGCCGCTTCCCCACCTGGATCTTGTACGACGCCAGGCCGGCCCCGGTCGGCCGCGGGCCGCGCGCCGGGCGGCTGTCGCGGCCGCCGTCGGCACCCCACGTGTCGCGCTTGCGGTGGTCGCCCCGGTCGCGGTCGAGCCGCGGGCGGCGCTCGGGCTCGGGCTCCGGCTCGAGGAGCAGCGGCTTGTCGCCCTGCATCACGATCGCCAGGGCGGCGGCGACGTCGACCTCGGGGACGTCGTGCTCCTTGATGTAGTGGCTCACGACGTCGCGGAAGAAGTCGATGCTGGGCGACTCGAGCGCGGCGGTGATCTGGTCGTCGAAGCGGGCCAGCCGGGTCTCGTTGACCTGGTCGACGCTCGGGAGCTGCATCTGCTGCAGCGTGGAGCGGGTGGCCTTCTCGATGTGCTTGAGCAGGTAGCGCTCGCGGGGGGTCACGAACGAGATGGCGTCGCCGCTGCGGCCGGCGCGACCGGTGCGGCCGATCCGGTGCACGTAGGCCTCGGTGTCGGTCGGGATGTCGTAGTTGACGACGTGGCTGATCCGCTCGACGTCGAGGCCGCGGGCGGCGACGTCGGTGGCGACCAGGATGTCGAGCTTGCCGTCCTTGAGCTGGTTGACCGTCCGCTCGCGCTGCGCCTGCTGCACGTCGCCGTTGATGGCCGCCGCGCTGAACCCGCGGGCGCGGAGCTTCTCGGCCAGGGTCTCGGTCTCGTTCTTGGTGCGGACGAAGACGATCATCCCCTCGAAGTTCTCCACCTCGAGGATCCGGGTGAGCGCGTCGACCTTCTGCGGGTAGCTCACCACCAGGTAGCGCTGGGTGATGTTCTCGGCGGTCCGGGTCTTCCGCTCGATGGTGACCTCGACCGGCTCGGAGAGGTACTTCGCCGAGAGGTTGCGGATCTGCTTCGGCATGGTCGCCGAGAAGAGCGCGACCTGCTTGTCGGCGGGCGTGTCGGCGAGGATCGTCTCGACGTCCTCGGCGAACCCCATGTTGAGCATCTCGTCGGCCTCGTCGAGCACGAGGAAGCGGAGCTCGGTCAGGTCCAGGGTGCCCTTGTCGAGGTGGTCCATGATCCGCCCGGGCGTCCCGACGACGATGTGCACGCCGCGGCGCAGGGCCGAGAGCTGGACGCCGTACCCCTGGCCGCCGTAGACGGGGAGCACGTGGACGCCGCGGAGGTTGGCGGCGTACTTCTCGAACGCCTCGCAGACCTGGAGCGCGAGCTCCCGGGTCGGTGCGAGCACCAGCGCCTGCGGCGTCTTCTGCGCCAGGTCGAGCCGGTCGAGGATGGGCAGGGCGAAGGCCGCCGTCTTGCCGGTGCCGGTCTGGGCGAGGCCGAGCACGTCGCGGCCCTCGAGGAGGTGCGGGATGGTCTGGGCCTGGATCGCCGAGGGCGACTCGTAGCCGACGTCGGCGAGGCCCTTCAGGATCCGCTCGCCGAGGCCGAGGTCGGCGAAGGTCGTGGTCTCGGGGTGGTCGGACTCGCTCACCCCTCCAGCCTACGGCCGTGAGGCGTTTCACCAACGATCGCGAGCGCGGTGCCGTCGATCACCCGAACCCACTGGGGCTCAGGTGGAATGGACGCCTGCCGATGGGGGTTCGTTGGCTCAGAGTCGCAACCAGAGGGGAACGAGAATGCCGTTGCTGACCGACACGGGTGTCCGGCTGCGCCGACCGCACGCGCTGCTGGCCCTGGTCGCGGCCCTCGCCTGCGCCGCCACCGTGCTGGCCGCCCCGCCGGCCCACGCCGCCAAGCCCGGCAAGGCGCGACCGGTGTGGGTGACCCACAACCTGCTGCGCGCCAACGGCACCGTCGACCTGCGCCTGGAGTGGCCGCGGGCTGCGCGCGCAGGCAGCTACGAGATCGACTACGCGCCGGCGTCGGGCGGCATCCAGCCCGACGAGGTGCAGCGGTCGCGGTCGAAGCGGGTCAAGAAGGTCCGCGGCACCAGCCGCAGCGTCCAGGCCGTGATGATGACCGGGCTGAAGCAGGGCACGACGTACTGCTTCCAGGTCCGCGGTCGCAACGGCTCCGGCTACGGCTACCGCAGCGGCCTGCACTGCAAGGTCACCACCCGGAGCAGCCGGCCGAAGCCCGCGGAGGGCACGTCCTTCCCCCTCGTCGTCGGCACCTTCAACACGTGCAGCAGCGCGTGCAACGGCGAGCTGACGAACTGGGCGAGCGGGCGGGCCGCCGGGGTGCGGAAGCGGATCCTGGAGATGGGCGTGGGAGGCCGACCCGCCGACGTCGTCGCGCTCCAGGAGGCCAGCCTCGCGACCGACTCGTTCCAGAGCGGTGGCCTGGCCGGCTTCCAGCGCGCCTGCCAGACCCATGCCGACTCCGACAACCAGTCGGTGTTCGTGCGCACCGACAGCTACGACATCGTGCCGGGCACCAGCGGCGGGACCGACTTCGCCGGGCTCACCGGCAACAAGGCCCAGGGGGCCTGCTGGGTGCAGGTGCGCCACCGGGAGACGCAGCAGCGCGTGGTGGTCGTCAGCCTCCACCTGACGCCGGGCTCGAGCTCCGACGTCGACGCGCGCCGTGCGAAGCAGATGACGGAGGTGCTCGACCTGATGGAGCAGGACGGCTTCGGCGCCGACACCCCGACCGTGTTCGCCGGGGACTTCAACTCCCACCGCAACCGCGCGACCGACGCGCCGCTGAAGGCGCTCTACGCCCACGGCCGCCACGACGACGCCTACGACATGGCGGCCAGGCGGCTCTCCCGCCCCAACCGCAACTCCAGCTGCGACGTGTCCACCGTCCCGCAGACGTCGGACCGGTGGGGCGACCACGTCGACCGGGTCTTCGCGCCGCGCGGAGCCCACGTCGCGACGTGGGAGGTCGACTACCGCACGAACTCCACGAACACCCGCTACGTGACGCCGATCATCTCCGACCACAACCCGGTCCTGGTGTCCCTCGAGCTGCCGCGGCTGGTGCAGTAGCACGGTCGGCGCCGGCCGGCTTGACCCGTTCCGCGGACGCCCGGAACGACCCGACATAGCCTTCTGGGGAGGGCGCTTGACGGGGAGACGAGCATGCGGCGTTGGAGTGTGGTGCGGGGTCGCCTCGCGGTCGCGGTCGCGGGCGCCGTGGTCGCGGGCGGCGGGCTGCTGCCCGGCGGCACGGGCGCGGTGCCGGCCGCGTCGGCGGCGGCCGGGCTCGAGCGGGTGGACGACCTGACGGTCGGCTCCGGTCGGACCAACGGCAGCAGCGCCCGGCTGACGGCGACGTGGAGCCCCGTGCGCGGCGCCACGTCGTACCAGGTGCGGTACGCGACCTCCCGGGACATGGCGCCCGCGAGGTCCGTCGGCGCCGGCGACACGTCGCGCACGGTGCGGCACCTGCGCGCGTCGCGCACCTACTGCTTCCGCGTCCGGGCTGTCCGCAAGGCCGCCGGGAGGACGCGGTACGGCGCCCCGTCGGCCGTGGTCTGCGCGCGGACCCCGCGCGCGATCGCGACCGGCCGGGCGGCCTGGGTGACCGGGCAGACCGTGGCGTCGACGTCGGCCGGACGCCGGACGACGCTGACCTTGAAGTGGCCCCGGACCGCGGGCGCCACGACCAACGAGCTGCACTACGCCCCCGCCTACGACGTGCAACGGTCCCGGGGCCGCGTGGTGGTGCGCGCCATCCCGGCGTCCGGTCGGGCCCTGGAGACCTACGTGGTGCGCGGCCTGGAGCCGGGTCGCAAGTACTGCTTCCAGCTGCGCGGGCGCTCGACCACCGGAGTCGGCCATCTCGGCCCCACCCACTGCAAGGTGGTGATGCCGGCGGCGCGGGCGCTGAAGCCGACGAAGGTCGAGCTGCGGATGGTGACCTTCAACGTCTGCGGGAAGGCGGAGCCGTGCCAGGCACGGTGGAGCTGGTCGCGCCGGCGTCCGCTCGTGAAGCAGCACATCGTGATGAGCGGCGCCGACGTGGTGGCGCTCCAGGAGACCCGCGCGGTGCTGTCCGGGATCGCCCGGGACCTGGAGGCGGAGGGCTTCGTGAAGGCCTGCTCGTGGGCCAACGCCCAGGCCGTCTTCGTGCGTCGCAGCGTCTACGCGGTCACCTGGGGCTCCGCCGGCGGCCTGCGCTTCACCAACGACAAGGCCCACGGGGGCTGCTGGGCGAAGGTCCGCCACCGCGCGACCGGCACCCAGCTCGCCGTCGCCAGCGTCCACCTCCGCAAGGGCCGGGGCGCCTGGCCCGCGCACGTCCGCGAGGTGCAGACCAGCAAGATCCTGCGGGTGATGCAGGAGAGGTACGGCGACATCGGAGCTCGCGGCACGCCGCGGTTCGTCATCGGCGGTGACTTCAACTCCCACCGCGGCCACGCCTACGACGGACCCCTCCAGCGGCTGCGCCGGGCCGGCTTCGACGACGCCTACGACGTCTCGGCGACGTTCCGCACGCCGTACCGCAACTCGGCCAACCGCTACCGCGCCCGCCCGATGACGTCGGTGCTGTGGGGCTCGCACGTCGACCGGGTGTTCGTCCCGGAGGGCGCCACCGTCACCGGCTGGCGGACGGTCACCCGGACCCGCGGCAACCGCTACGTGACGCCGCTGCCGTCAGACCACAGCCCGGTCGCGATGACGATCTACCTGCCGTCGTCCGGCGGCCTGCTCGGCGGCCTCCTCGGCTGAGCGGCCGCGGGGGGCGACCGCCCCTTCTCACTCGACGGTCACGGACTTCGCGAGGTTGCGCGGCTTGTCGATGTCGTGGCCGAGGCTCGCCGCGGCGTGGTAGGCGAGCAGCTGCAGCGGGATGGTGAGCAGGATCGGGTCGAGCTCGCGCTCGTTCCGCGGCACCCGGACCAGCTGCGTGCGCTCCGGGTCGGTCCCGAGATCGCCGAGGTCCACCCCGGCGTGGGTGACCACTGTCAGCGGGCCACCGCGCGCCGCGATCTCGTGCAGGGCGGCGACGTTGCGCTCGACGAGCTCGTCGTCGGGCACGATCGCCACGGTCGGCACGGCCGGGGAGATGAGCGCCAGCGGGCCGTGCTTGAGCTCCGAGGTCTGGTAGGCCTCCGCATGGCGGTAGCTGACCTCCTTGAACTTCTGCGCACCCTCCCGCGCGACCGGGAAGCCACGCACCCGGCCGACGAAGAACAGGCTCTCGGCCTCGGCGAGCCGGCGGGCCACGTCGGCGACCGCCTCCTCGCCGTCGAGGATCTCCTGGATCTGGCCGGGCAGGGCGGCCAGGCCGGCGATCAGGCGGCGGCCGTCGGAGATCGACAGGTCGCGGACCCGGCCGAGCTGGAGGGCGAGCATCGCGAAGCCGCAGAACATGTTGGTCAGCGCCTTGGTCGACGCCACCGCGACTTCGGGCCCCGCGTGCAGGTAGATGCCGCCGTCCACCTCGCGGGCGATCGCGGAGCCCACCACGTTGACCAGCCCGATCACCCGGCCGCCCTTGCGTCGTACCTCCTGGACGGCCAGCAGGGTGTCGACGGTCTCGCCGGACTGGCTGACCACCACGTAGAGGGTGTCCGGCTCGATGATCGGGTTGCGGTAGCGGAACTCCGAGGCGGCCTCGGCGTCGGCGGGGATCCGCGCCAGCTCCTCGACCAGCGTGGCGCCCATCTGCCCGACGTAGTACGCCGACCCGCAGCCGAGGATCTTGACCCGCCGGATGGCGCGCAGCTCGCGCGGGTCCAGGTTGAGGCCGCCGAGGTGGCCGGTGCCGAACCGCTCGTCCAGCCGCCCGCGCAGCACCCGCTCCGTGGCCGCGGGCTGCTCCAGCATCTCCTTGTGCATGAAGGACTCGTGCTCCCCGGCGTCGTACGCCGACGGGTCGATGTCCACCCGGGCCGCGCGCCGGTCGGTGGTGGCCAGGCCGCTCGGCTCTCGGCGGTAGGTGGTGAAGCCGCTCGCGGTGATCGAGGCCATGTCACCGTCCTCGAGGTGCGCCACCGTCGTGGTGTAGCGCACCAGCGCAGCCAGGTCGGACGCGACGTGCATCTCGCGGTCACCGACGCCGATGATCAGCGGGCTCCCGTTGCGCGCGACCACCATCCGCTCGGGGAAGTCGACGTGGACCACGGCGATGCCGTAGGTGCCCTCGATCCGGCTGAGCGCCTCGGCGACCTTCGCCTCGAGCGTGTCGGCCTCCGAGCGGGCGACCAGGTGCGCGATCACCTCGGTGTCGGTCTCCGAGACGAGGTCCACGCCGTCGTCGGCGAGCTCGCCGCGGAGCGCTGCCGCGTTGTCGATGATCCCGTTGTGGACGACGGCGACCAGGCCCTTCGCGTCGGTGTGCGGGTGGGCGTTCGCATCGGTGGGCGGCCCGTGGGTCGCCCAGCGGGTGTGCCCGATCCCGACCCTGCCGGCGAACCGCTTCGGCAGCGCGGAGGCCAGGTCGCGGACCCGCCCGGCGCGCTTCGCCACCCGGATGCCGGTGGATCCCAGCACCGCGAGGCCGGCCGAGTCGTAGCCCCGGTGCTCGAGGCGGGTGAGTCCCTCGAGCAGGACGGGGGCCGCCTGCTGGGTGCCGAGATAGCCGACGATGCCGCACATGGGGTGTCTTCCTATCCGTAGATCAGGCGCCGGATCTGGCGCTCGCTGAGGTCGGGCGCGGCCACCACGCGGTGGCGCAGCTCCTCGCGGAGCCGGGCGAAGATCTCGGCGTTGCGCGCGCCGTAGGTCTTCAGCTCCGCATGCCGCCGGCGGACGTACTGCGCCACCGTCTCGTCGTGGAAGGCGAGCACGTCCTCGACGAGTCGCTCCGCCTCCTGGGCGGAGAGACCCGTGCTGGTCCGCACGTGCTCCAGCAGGCGCGGATCGACGGTCACGGCGGCAGCGTGCGCCGAACCGCGGGCTTCGCGCAACTTCCTGCCCGATTTCGGGCAGGAATGTCCCTCGAGCGCCCACGACCGCGGAGCTTCGGCACCGGTGGAGCGGCGCGTACGCCGTGGGAGCTCCAGGGCTGCCGGAGTGGAGCGAGCGGGCGAGTTTCTTCATCGACCATGCCCGCAGGTGGGGAGCGTGCTACCTTGGTGAACGGATGGTGAACAGGAGGTGTCCCATGACCGACACGCAGATGACGCCCCGGCTCGAGATGCGCTGGGTCCCGACGACCGACAACGACGGCCGCACGCGGATCGTGGCCCGCTGGGTCGAGGTCGAGGTCGGTCGACCGGCGTCAGTCCACAGCGCCGCTGCGGCCTGACCCCGCTCGTCCGACGTCGAGCAGTCGCCGAGGAGCCGCCCTCATGGGGCGACTCCTCGGCCATTTCGCCGCGGCACAGCGCGACGGGCGGGCGTGCTGTGAGCCAGGTCACACGGCATCCCGGAATGGTTGACACGTCACCTTAGTTGAAGCGATTGACGGTTCAACCACTCTGACCTGAGGAGCCACCATGACCGAGACCCGCCAGTCCGCCGCCCTGGACGACATCACCGGCGACTACACCCTCGACACCGCCCACAGCCGGCTCGGCTTCGTCGCCCGGCACGCCGTCGTGACCAAGGTCCGCGGCCAGTTCTCCGAGTGGAGCGCGACCGCCCACGTCGACGCGGCCAACCCCGCCAACTCCTCGGTGACGGTGACCATCGACCCGGCCAGCGTCTCCACCGGCAGCGCCGACCGCGACGGCCACCTCGTCTCCGCCGACTTCTTCGACGTCGCGAACCACCCGGAGTGGCGCTTCGTCTCCACCCGCGTCGAGCGCGCCGGCGACGAGTGGGCCGTGACCGGCGACCTCACCATCAAGGACGTCACCAAGCCGGTGACCATCAACTTCGAGGAGACCGGCTCCGCCAAGGACCCGTTCGGCAACGTGCGCGTCGGCTTCGAGGGGGAGCTGACCGTCAACCGCAAGGACTGGGGCCTCACCTGGAACGCCGCCCTCGAGACCGGCGGCGTGCTGGTCTCGGAGAAGATCAAGCTCGAGTTCGACATCTCCGCGATCCGCAGCTGACCCACCGGTCGCTGCCGTCGCGCGCCAGCGCCACCGCACCGGACGCCCCGGGCGGGTCCCGTCGGACCCGCCGGGGCGTCCGTCGTCGCGAGCCCACCCACCGTCGGCTGCGGCGCTGGATAGGCTCCGTCCATGGGCGAGGTCTTCGCGGGGCGCTACGAGCTGCTCGACCCGGTGGCCTCCGGAGGCATGGGCACCGTGTGGCGGGTCCTCGACCGGGTCGCCGGCGAGGTGATGGCGGCGAAGATGCTGCGCCAGACCGACGCGGCGATGCTGCTGCGGTTCGTCCGAGAGCAGTCGGTCCGGATCGACCACACCCACGTCGTGACGCCCCGGTCCTGGGCCGGCGTCGACGACCGGGTGCTCTTCACCATGCCGCTCGTGCGGGGCGGCTCGGTGTCGGAGCTGATGAAGCGCTACGGCCCGCTCCCTCCGCGATGGGTGGCGATGCTGGCAGACCAGACGCTGCAGGCGCTCGAGGCGGTGCACGGGGCGGGCATCGTCCATCGCGACATCAAGCCCGGCAACCTGCTGCTCGAGCCGACCGGGCGGGCCCGACCGCACCTGCGCCTGACCGACTTCGGCATCGCGGTCCCGAGCGACGAGCCGCGGCTGACCCATGTCGCGATGGTGATCGGGACGCCCGGCTACATGCCGCCCGAGCAGTACCGCGGCGCCGACCCCGACCCCCGTGCCGACGTCTACGCCCTGGGCGTGGTCATGCTGGAGATGCTGACCGGCCACCGGCCGCCCGGGGACGGCGAGCCCCGCCCTCTCGACCTCCGGGACCTGCGCCGCGGGGTCGCCGAGCACGACGCGCTGCTCGACGTGGTGCACGCCGCGACCGCGTACGACGCCGCCGCGCGGCCGTCCGCGGCGGAGCTGCGGCGGCACCCGGCGCTGTCCGGCCTGGTCGCCCGCTGGGACGATCCCGCGCTCGCCGACGACCTCGAGGTCGTCGACCAGCACCCCCCGACAGCAGCGGAGCCGGTCGCGGACCCGGCCACCGGCCCAGCCATCGGCCCGGCCACCGGCCCAACCACCGCCGCGTACCCGCCGCCGCCGCTGCCCGCGACGCCGGTGGCGGCCGGGGCGACGGCACCCCTGCCTCCTCCCCCGCCGGTGACCCGGCGCACCCAGCCGACGGTGCCCTTCCCCGGGCCCGGGGTCACCGCCCGCAGACCGGTCGACGCCGTCGTGCTGCTGGTCCTCGGCGCGCTGGGGCTGGTCGTCGCGCTGCTGCTGCTCGTGCTCTAGGTGTTCTGTCCACGCAGGTTGGGCACGAGGTCGGCTGGTGAGTTGCCGCCCAGTGCGGTGTGACCGCGGTGGTGATTGTAGGTGTGGAGCCACTCGGGGAACAGTGCTGCGCGTTCGGCCTCGGAGGT
>NZ_JBNBPO030000031.1:0-47528 GCF_051280635.3 Nocardioides proteolyticus
GTCACGCCCTACCGCGACGGCATGAACCTCGTCGCCAAGGAGTACGTCGCCTGCCGCTGCGACAACGACGGTGCCCTGGTGCTGTCGGAGTTCGCGGGTGCGGCCGACGAGCTGCGCCAGGCCTGGCTGGTCAACCCCTACGACATGAACGGCATGAAGGCCGCGCTGCTGGAGGCCTACCGGGCCGAGCCCAAGGAGCTCACCCGCCGGATGAAGGCGATGCGCAAGCAGATCAGCCAGCACGACGTGAAGGCCTGGGCCGACAGCTTCATGACCGAGCTCGAGGCCGACGCCCAGCACGTCCACACCAAGACCGTCCGGCCGGCGACGAAGTCCTGACCCGGCCGCCGGCCGGAGGTACCGTTCGGCCATGGATCTGGTGCCGCTGCGCTCCCGCTCGGTCCCGCTCCCGGGATCGGCGCTGGTGCCCGGCTTCGTGCCCGGGCCCGACCAGGTGGTGGCCGCGGCGAGCAACGTCGCGCACAAGGTGCTCTACGGCGGCCTCGCCGACCTGCGCCCGATGCCCCGCACCCTCATCGACGAGGGCACCCTCCGCGAGGTCTACCACTACCGGCCGAGCGGCACCGTGCAGGAGACCGGCGACCCCGTCCTGCTCGTCACGCCGCTGGCCGCGCCGTCGATCTGCTACGACCTCCGCCGGGGGTGCTCGCTCGTCGAGCACTTCGTGACCGAGGGCCGCCCCACCTACCTCGTCGAGTACGGCGAGGTGTCCTTTCGCGACCGCAACCTCGGCATGGAGCACTGGATCGACGAGGTGGTGCCCACCGCGATCCGCGAGGTCTCCGAGCACGCCGGCGGTCGACCGGTCCACGTGGTCGGCTGGAGCCTTGGCGGCATCTTCTCGCTGCTCACCCTCGCCGACGCCAGGTCGGGCGACCTGCCGGTCGCATCGCTGACGGTCGTCGGCTCGCCGATCGACGTCAGCCAGGTACCGCTGCTGGCACCCTTCCGCCCGCTCCTGAACTGGAGCAACGGCAAGGGCGTGATCACCCGTGGCTACCAGGTGCTCGGCGGGGCGCCGAAGCCCCTGGTCCGCTGGGCCTTCCAGCTCACCGGCTTCCAGAAGCTGGTGACCAAGCCCCTCGCGATCGCCACCCACATCGACGACCGGGAGTTCCTGGCCCAGGTCGAGGCCGTCGACCGGTTCACCGACAACATGATCGCCTACCCGGGCCGCACCTTCGGCCAGCTCTACCACCGGTTCGCCAAGGGCAACCAGCTCGCCGGCGGCACGTTCGAGCTCGACGACCGCACGATCGACCTGGCCGACATCGACGTGCCGGTGCTGGTCTTCGCCGGCTCCACCGACGGGATCGCCCCGGTGGGGGCGGTCCGTGCCGTCGTACCGCTGCTGACGGGGGCGCCGGAGGTCCGCTTCGAGATCGTGCCGGGCGGCCACCTCGGGATGCTGACCGGGCGCGCAGCGCGGCGCACGACGTGGCTGGTGCTGGACGAGTGGATCAGCCGGTGGTCCGAGGGCGAGGCCGCGACGCCGGACCCCGCCACCGCCGGCGAGACCGGCGGGTCCGCGGCGCCGCCCGCGATCGGCACCAACCGCACCCGCCGGCACTCCTCGGCCGCCTCCCGCGCACTGTCGAAGTAGCGCCGCGCCGATCGCCGCCGGGACCTAGTCCCAAAGGACTAGCGACCTCCGACCTGCTGCCCGATTCCCCGCCCGCCGCCGCCACATAGATTTCTACTCACCGACGCGGACCTCGATTCACTGGAGGGAGCCCCTCCGGGTCCGGCGCCCCTCGCGGGAGCGCCGCCGGAGGACCAGTCAAGGCTTGAGGTCCGCGTCGGAGCTAGCGCAGTGCCGCCTGCGTGGCGCCCCTTGGAGGGAGAGGGGCGCCGCAGGCGGAGCTGGGCGGCAGGGAGTAAAAGGAGAGCGGCTCCACGGCCGGGGCCCTGGGGGGGCCAGTTATGGTCCCGGCCGTGGGAGCACTCTCCGGACTCGTCTCCAAGGGCCTGATGGCAGCCGACTGGGCCGAGGCCCTGGCACCGGTCGAGGACCGCGTCGCCGACCTCGGCCGGTTCCTGCGGGCCGAGCTCACCGCCGGCCGGTCCTACCTTCCGAGCGGCGACCAGGTCTTCCGCGCCTTCCGCCGTCCCCTGGCCGACGTCCGCGTGCTCGTCGTCGGCCAGGACCCCTATCCCACGCCGGGCCACCCGATCGGGCTCTGCTTCGCCGTCGACCGCGCCGTCCGGCCGATCCCGCGCAGCCTCGCGAACATCTACCGCGAGCTCGCCGACGACGTGGGCGTCGTACCGCCGCCGCACGGGGACCTGACGGCGTGGACGGAGCAGGGCGTGATGCTGCTCAACCGGGTGCTCACGGTCCGGCCCGGCGAGCCCGGCTCGCACCGCGGACAGGGCTGGGAGCACGTGACGGCGTGCGCGATCCAGGCGGTCGTACGACGAGCCGAGGCGGGTGCTCCCCTGGCTGCGATCCTCTGGGGGCGCGACGCCGGCACGCTGGCGCCGCACCTCGGCCCGATCCCGTGGGTGGGGTCGGCCCACCCCTCGCCCCTCTCGGCGTCGCGCGGGTTCTTCGGCTCCCGCCCGTTCAGCCGGGTCAACCGGCTCCTCGCCGACCGGGGCGGCACGCCGGTCGACTGGTCGTTGCCGCACTGAGGGCAGCCCCTTCCTCCCCCGCGATGGAATATAGTTAAGTTCTCAACCATTGGGGAGGCATGGACAGCTCGACGACCGCGATGCCGGCGCTCTACCTCGGGCACGGGGCACCGCCCCTGCTCGACGACCCGGTCTGGAGCGCGCAGCTCGCGGCGTGGGCAGGCGACCTGCCCCGACCGCGGGCGATCCTGATCGTCAGCGCGCACTGGGAGTCCGCGCCCCTGTCCCTCTCCGCGAGCGGAGCACCGCTGGTCTACGACTTCGGCGGCTTCGACCCGAAGTACTACCGGATGACCTATCGCACCCCCGACGCCACCGCGCTGGCGGAGCGCGTGGCCGCGATGATGCCCGACTCCGAGCCGGTGCACCAGCACCGCACCCGCGGACTGGACCACGGCGCGTGGGTGCCGCTGGCGATCATGTATCCGGAGGCGGACATCCCGGTCGTGCAGATGTCGCTGCCCACGCACGACCCCGCGAAGCTGCTTCGGATCGGGGAGCGGCTCCGCCCGCTGCGCGAGGAGGGCGTGCTGGTGATCGGCTCCGGCTTTCTGACCCACGGCCTGCCGTTCCTGACCGAGTTCCGGATCGACGCCGCGGCACCGGGGTGGTCCGCCGAGTTCGACGCCTGGGCGGGCGAGGCGCTCGCGCGCGGCGACGTCGACGCGCTGGCGTCGTTCCGCTCGGCGGCACCCGGCATGCCGTTCGCGCATCCCACCGTCGAGCACTACAGCCCGCTCTTCGTGACGCTCGGCGCGGCCACCGACCCGGCACAGCCGGGCGAGCAGCGGATCGACGGCTTCTGGATGGGCCTCTCGAAGCGGTCGCTGCAGGTCTCCTGACTCTTGATTTTCAGAAACAACTTTCCTACAACTGGTGTTGCAACTATGTGCCGACCGGCCACGGCCGGCCCCAACGCCGAAGGAGGTTGAGACCGTCATGTTGCTGCGTACCACCGACCCGTTCCGTGACCTCGACCGGCTGACCAGCCAGCTCCTGGGCGCCGGATGGGGGACCACCAACCGACCTGCCGTGATGCCCATGGACGCCTGGCGCGAGGGCGACCGCTTCATCCTCGAGTTCGACCTGCCGGGCGTCGCCAAGGAGAGCATCGACATCGACGTCGAGCGCAACGTGCTGACCGTCCGGGCCGAGCGGGTCTCCGGCAACGGGGACTGGCAGCGGCTGGCGTCCGAGCGCACCCACGGCCAGTTCTCGCGCCAGCTCGTGCTGGGCGACAACCTCGACCTCGAGCGCATCGACGCCGCCTACGACAACGGCGTGCTGCGCCTGGTCGTCCCCGTCGCCGAGAAGGCCAAGCCGCGGAAGGTGCAGGTCGCCGGCGTCGAGGCACCGGCGGAGCGCGATGCGATCGGGTCGCGGGCCGAGACGTCGGACGCCACGGCCTGACCGGACCTGACCGGCCCTGACCGGACCTGCTCGGACCTGATCAGGCCTGGTCCGGCCGGGCTCCTGCGGGCTGCGCTGCTCGACCGCCTTCACGCAAGGCGGTCGGGCAGCGGCGTGCTCAGCGGACGCCGAGCCTGCGCATCAGCTTCAGCGACGAGAGCATCTGCTTGACGTAGGCGTCGTAGTCCTGGCCGGGGCGGGCGCCCATCACCTGCTTCTTCAGCACACCGACGTTTTTGACGTCGGTGTACTTCAGCAGGCCCTGGTCGCCGTGCCGCGCGCCGACACCGGAGTTCTTCACGCCTCCGGAGGGCGTGCCCTTCGACGCGTAGGCGGTGGCGAGCGCGTCGTTGATGTTGACGTTGCCCGACTCGATGCGCGCGGCCACCGCCTCGGCGCGGGCGAGGTCACCGGCCCACACCGACGCGTTGAGGCCGTAGTCGGTGTCGTTGGCCAGCCGGACCGCCTCGTCCACCGTGCGGTACTTGTACAGCCCGACCACCGGACCGAAGGTCTCGGTGGATCCCGCCAGCATGTCCTTGGTGACGCCCTCGAGCACGGTCGGCTCGAAGAACGCCGGGCCGATGTCGGGCCGCGCCCGCCCGCCGCACAGCACCGTCGCGCCCTTCGCGACGGCGTCCTCGACGTGCGAGGCGACCCGGTCGCGGTGGTCGACGGAGACCAGCGAGCCGAGCTCCGGGCCGAAGTCGTACGCCGCGCCGATCCGCAGGCTCTTGGCCCGCTCCACGAACGCAGACTTCAGCTCGTCGTACCGGCTCTCGGGGAGGTAGATGCGCTCGATGTGCATGCAGATCTGCCCGGTGTTGCCGAAGACGCCGAAGGCGGTGGAGTTGACCCACTCCTCGACACCGGCGTCGTCGAGGTCGTCGAGCACGATCATCGGGTTCTTGCCGCCCAGCTCCAGGCAGCACCCGATCAGGTTGCGCCCGGCACGCTCGCCGATCACCCGGCCCGTCGCCGTGGAGCCGGTGAACATGATGTAGTCGGCGTTGTCGATCAGCGTCGGGCCGACGTCGGGACCCTCGCCGCACACGACCTGGAACAGGCCCTTCGGCAGGCCGGCCTCCTCGAGCAGCGAGATGCCGTAGAGGGGCGAGAGGGCCGTCTTGTTGTCCGGCTTCACCACGACGGCGTTGCCGGCGATGAGGGCGGGGATCGCGTCGGACAGCCCCGTGGCGAACGGGAAGTTCCACGGCGCGATGATCCCGACCACGCCCTTCGGCGTGCGGACCTCGGTGGAGGAGGAGACGAACGGCACCGGCCCACCGCGCTTCACCGGCTTGAGCAGCTTCTCCGCGCGCTTGAGGTAGTAGCCGATCACCATCGGCGGATCGCAGGTCTCCTCGATGGCCATCCGCCGGTTCTTGCCGCTCTCGGCCTGGATCAGGTCGGCGGTGGTGTGGGCGTTGTCGACCAGCAGGGTGTGGGCCCGCTTGAAGACCTCGAGCCGCCTGGCGACGGGCCACTGGGCCCACAGCCGCTGCGCCTCGCGCGCCGCCTCGAAGGCGGCCGTGATGTCGTCGGGGGTCGACTGCGGCAGCTCGACCAGCACCTCGCCGGTGTAGACCTCGGTGAGCTTCCAGGTGGCTCCGGACCGGCCCGGCACGCGCGCGACCAGCCGCTCCAGGAACTCGTCGGTCAGGGTCGCGGGGCGGGTCAGGTCGGTCACCACGAGGCACCTCCCAGGATCAGCTCGGCCGCCTTCTCGCCGATCATGAAGCACGGCGCATTGGTGTTGCCGCCGGTGATGGACGGCATGATCGAGGCGTCGGCGACCCGGAGCCCGTCGATGCCCTTGACCTTGAGGTCCGGCCCGACCACCGCTCGGTCGTCGACGCCCATCCGGCAGGTGCCGACGCCGTGGTAGACGGAGGTGGACCGGATCCGCAGCGCCTCGCGGAGCTCCTTGCCCTGCAGCGCCGCGCCGGGGTGGATCTCGTCCTTGACGGCACCGCCGAACGCGGCGCCCTTCATGATCTCCCGGATCATCTCGGTGCCCTCGGCGAGCACCTCGAGGTCGTCGGGCTCGTTGAAGAAGCCGTAGTCGATCAGCGGCGCGGCGAGGGGGTCGGACGACGCGAGCCGCAGGGTGCCGCGACTGCGCGGGTAGATCAGCGTCGAGAACACCGTGACCGCGGGACGCGGGTCGACGTCGTGGCGGATCGGCTCGTCCTGGTTGGGGCTGACGTAGGACCACGGCAGCATGTGCAGCTGCAGGTCCGGCACGTCGGTGGCGAAGGACGTACGCACGAAGCCGACCGACTCGAAGACCGAGTTCTCGAGGAACGACGTGCCGCGGGCCAGCTGGCGCACCAGCCCGCCGGCGAAGTACGACGCCTTGCCGCGGTGGGTGACCGTCGGCACGTGGAAGGTCAGCGGGTGGAACAGGTGGTCGTGCAGGTTGTCGCCGACGGGCAGGTCGGCCAGGCAGTCGATGCCGAGGCCCGCGAGGTGGTCGGCGTGACCGATGCCGGAGAGCATCAGCAGCTGCGGGGAGCCGATGAACCCGGCGGAGACGATGACCTCCTTGGCGGCGCGGATCATCCGCCGCGTGCCGCCGCGGCGGCCCTGGTCGAGCACCTCGACGCCGACGGCGCGGCCGTCCTTCACCACGATCCTGGTGGCGACGACCTGGGTCTGCACCTCCAGGGTCTGGGGCGCGAGGTGGTGGACGTAGCCGCGGGCCGAGGAGTAGCGCAGGCCGCCGGCAGCGTTCTGCTGCATCCGGGCGATGCCCTCCTGCTCGGCGGCGTTGTAGTCGTCGAGCACCTTCACGCCGAGGGTGTCGGCGGTCGCCTGGATGAACTGGAGCGTCGCCTCCTGCGGCTTCTTGGCCCGGGTGATCTTGATCGGGCCGCCGGCGCCCCGGTAGGCGTTCTCGCCGTCCTCGAAGTCCTCGTAGCGCTTGAACGCCTCGTTGACGCTATCGGCGTCCCAGCCGGTGTTGCCCTCGGCGGCCCAGGAGTCGTAGTTGGCGCGGTTGCCGCGCACGTAGACCATGCCGTTGACAGAGCTCGACCCACCGAGCACCTTGCCGCGCGGTGCCGGCATCCGCCGGCCGTTGAGGTTCTCCTGGGGGACGGAGTAGAAGCCCCAGTCGTTGAGCTTCTTGATCTTGGGCTCGGCGTGCATCGGGCCGATCATCCCGGGGATCTTGGTCAGCAGCTGCTCGTCGGACTTGCCGGCCTCGAGCAGGATCACCTTCGCGCCCGACTGTGCCAGTCGGCCCGCGAGGACCGAGCCGGAGCTGCCGGACCCGACGACCACGTAGTCGGCCTCGTTGCTGCGTGTGCTCGTCCGTCCCGCACGCTTCGCCATGGCGCTTCCCATCCTCTTGGTGACCCTAGTCGCCGGCGTGACCCGGCTCACGTGAACTGTAACGCGTTCTATTCTGGGACGTACAGGTGTCTCCGCGATACGAAACGCTTTCGTCTGCGACCATCGAGGGGTGCGGATCCTCTCCATCCAGTCCCATGTCGCCTACGGCCACGTCGGCAACTCCGCCGCCGTGTTCCCGCTCCAACGGCTCGGCCACGAGGTCTGGCCGGTGCTCACCGTGCACTTCTCCAACCACACCGGCTACGGGTCCTGGCGCGGCCCGCTGCTCGCCCCCGACGACGTCCGCGACGTGGTCTCCGGCATCGAGGAGCGCGGCGTGCTGCCGACCTGTGACGCCGTGCTGTCGGGCTATCTCGGGTCCCCGGCCGTGACCGAGGTGGTGGTCGACGCGGTCCGCCGGGTGAAGGCGGCCAACCCCGCCGCCACCTACACGTGCGACCCGGTGATGGGCAACGCGAGGTCCGGCTGCTTCGTGAACCCCGAGATCCCGCCGATCATCCGCGAGCGCGTGGTGCCGGTCGCCGACGTCCTCACCCCCAACCAGTTCGAGCTCGGCTTCATGACCGGCCACGACGGCCTCGGCGAGCCGTCGCCGATCGAGGACGTGCTGACGGCCGCCGACGAGGTGCGCGCCATCGGCCCGTCGCTGGTGCTGGTGACGTCGGTCGACCGAGTCGACGCCCCGGCCGAGACGATCGAGATGCTGGCCGTCTCCGGCGAGGGCGCCTGGATCGTGCAGACGCCCCGGCTGCCGATGAAGGCCAACGGGTCCGGCGACATCACCGCGGCGCTGTTCACCGCCCACCTGCACGCGAGCGGGTCACCGGCGGTCGCCCTGTCCCGGACCGCCGCGTCGGTCTTCGACGTGCTGGAGACGACGCTGCGCTCCGGTGAGCGCGAGCTGCGGCTGGTCGCCGCCCAGGACGCGATCGCCCACCCCGACGAGCGGTTCGAGGTCCGTCAGCTGCGCTGACCCGGCGCTTCGCTTAGCCGGTGCTGCGCTGGGCCGTCCCCTCAGTCCCGCTTCCGCTTGGTCTGCAGCGCGACCAGCGCGCTGGTCACCCGGTCGGAGAGGTGGGTGGCGGTCTCCACCATCATCGCGTTGAGGACCGAGCCGGCGCGGACGTGCGGCTTGCCCTTCATCATCCCCTCGAACCCGTCCTTGGCCACCGTCGCCGGGTCGTCCTTGCGACCGCGCGCCAGCGGGGAGTCCTCCATGTCGGCCCGGGCGAACAGCTCGGTGTCGGTCGGCCCGGGCATCAGCGAGGTCACGGTGACGCCGGTGCCCTTGAGCTCGTGGCGGATCGCCTCGGCGAAGGAGTGCACGAACGCCTTCGAGGCGGCGTACGTCGGCTGGAAGGGCGCCGGCGCCACGGCCACGATCGAGGCGGTGATCAGGATGCGTCCCCGGCCCTGGGCGACCATGTGGTCCACGACCCGCTTGCCGAGGTGGACCGTGGAGCGGACGTTGAGGTCGACCAGGCCCTGGTGGTCCTCGAGCGAGGTCTCCGCGAACCGGCCGGCGACGGCGGTCCCGGCGTTCAGGGCGGCGGCGGCCAGCGGCCGACCCAGCCGCTCGACCTCACGCCACACCTGCTCGACCTCCGCCGCCACGGTGAGGTCGGCCCGCACCGGGACCACCTCGCGGCCGGACCGCCGGAGCTCCTCCGCCGCCTGTTGCAGCTCCTCGTCCTCGGCGACGACCACGACGTCGTACCCGTGGTCGACGAACTGGCGGGCCAGCTCGAAGCCGATCCCGCTGGACGCCCCGGTGACCAGGGCGAGGTCCGCGTCAGCACTCATGCGTGAGCGGTACCCAGCCGGCGCCGGCCCAGTGCCGTCGCTGACTAGGATTGCCCGGCGCCCGCAGGGCAGCGCCGGTGTAGCTCAGTTGGTAGAGCGCCTTACTTGTAATAAGGATGTCGCGGGTTCGATTCCTGTCACCGGCTCCCACCACGTCCGTCCGGCCTCGGCGCGCCGATGAGTCACCCGCGACCACCTAGTCTCAGGTCTCGTGGACCTGCCCGTGATGCCGCCCGTCCAGCCCATGCTCGCCAAGTCGGTCTCGGGGGTGCCCGACCCGGCCAAGCACGATCGGGTCGGCCTCTCCTTCGAGCCGAAGTGGGACGGGTTCCGGTGCATCCTGTTCCGGGACGGCGACGAGGTCGAGCTGGCGAGCCGCAACACCAAGCCGCTGACCCGCTACTTCCCTGAGCTCGTCGAGGCCGCGCGCAGCGAGCTGCCCGAGCGGTGCGTGCTGGACGGCGAGATCTTCGTCGCGGTCGGGCCGCGGCTGGAGTTCGAGGTCCTCCAGGAGCGGATCCACCCGGCGGCGTCCCGGATCAACCTGCTCGCCGAGCAGACGCCGGCGAGCTTCGTCGCCTTCGACCTGCTGGCCCTGGGCGACGAGTCGCTCCTCGAGCGTCCCTTCGGCGAGCGACGGGCCCGGCTGGAGGAGGCGCTCGGCGGTCTCGCCGACCGCGCGGGGCGTTGCCACCTCACCCGGACGAGCACCGACCCGGCCGTCGCCGAGCAGTGGTTCCACCAGTTCGAGGGCGCCGGGCTCGACGGCGTGGTGGCCAAGCCGCTGAGCGCGCCGTACTCCCCCAACGCCCGCACCATGCTCAAGATCAAGCACGAGCGCACGGCCGACGTGGTCCTCGCCGGCTACCGCGAGCACAAGACCAGCACGCCCGAGCGCCCGCTGATCGGCAGCCTCCTGCTGGGGCTCTACCAGGACGGCGAGCTGCAGCACGTCGGCGTGAGCGCCAGCTTCACCGAGAAGCGGCGGGCCGAGCTGTGGCAGGAGCTGCAGCCGCTGGTGTGCCCCATCGAGGAGCACCCCTGGGGCCGGTGGCAGGAGTTCCTCGTGGCGAACCCCAGCCGGGTGCCCGGCACCCAGAGCCGGTGGAGCCAGGGCAAGGACCTCTCCTTCACCCCGCTGCGGCCCGAGCGCGTCGTCGAGGTGAAGTACGACGCCATGGAGGGCCGCCGGTTCCGCCACACCGCGCACTTCAAGCGGTGGCGCGACGACCGCGACCCCGAGTCGTGCGGCTACGAGCAGCTCGACCAGCCGGTGCGCTACGACCTGGCCGACGTCCTGGAGGGATGAGGCGAGCCGACTCGACCGTCGACCCCGCTCGGTGTAGGACTGAGGCATGAGCACCGAGCCCGTCGGCAGCCCGTCCGGCTCCGGCAGCGACGACTACGACGTCGTCCTGCTGGTCGAGCAGACCCTCACCGTCGCGGACGCCGCCCAGGTCCGATCCCTGCACGAGGCGCTGGACGTGCCGGTCGTCTACCACGTGCTGCTGCCCATGGCCGACGCCGCGGCGGCCGTCGAGGCGTCGCTGGGCGTGATGGGCGGCGCCGACCTGATCGCGCCCGCCGTTACACCCTCGGCCGACGAGATCGAGCACCTCCGCGACGAGTACCGCGAACAGGCCCGCCGCGACCTCGACCGGACGGCGCAGGCGCTCGCGAGCGCGGGCGCCGCGGTCGGCAGCGTCACGGTGGTGACCGACGCCCCCGTGGACGCGCTGGCCCGCAAGGTGCGCGAGGTCGACGGCCGGGAGGCGATCGTGCTGACCCGGCCGCACGTGGTCGCCGAGTTCTTCCACGTCGACTGGAGCTCCCGGGCGCGGCGCAAGCTGGGCGTCCCCGTCCTGCACCTGCTGGAGCACGAGAGCTTCGACGAGCAGGCGGGCGGTGGCGAGGGCGTCACCGGCATGTGACCGCTCGGTCCCTCCCACCGGCTGCGTCAGCCGTCCGACTCGTCCCCGTCCGCCCGGCTCGCTCCGACCGCTCCGAGCTCGACGACGATGTCCAGGTGGCCCGCGTGCCGTGCGTACTCCGCCAGCACGTGGAAGCAGATCCACTCCAGCGTCGGCGGCGCGTCGTCGAAGCGGCCGCCGACCGCGCCCCGCGCCGTCAGGGAGTACGACGCCAGCACCTCCCTGGTGCGAGCGCCCACGGCGTGCAGCCGCTCGACGAGGTCGGCGGCCGCCACGTCGTCGGGCACCGTCCACCGGGCGGCCGGCCTGGTCTCGTCGCCGTCGTCGGAGACCCACGGCTCCGGCACGTTCCAGTCGCCCCACGGCTCGGCCACCTGCTCGCCGAGGAAGCCCCACACGAACCAGCGCTGCTCCATGTGGAGCACGTGGGAGAGCAGCTCGATCGGCGTCCATCCCGACGGCACCAGGGAGGTGCGCTGCCGGTCCTCGGGCAGCGCCAGCACCGCCCGCGCGAGATCGCCGCGGACCCAGTCGAGGTAGTCGGCCCAGCGGGCGGCACCCGCCCGGTCGGAGCCGGAGCCCGGCTCCTGCGGCTCCGGAACCGCCGCGCGACTGCTCGTCACCGGCCGCCGACCCGGTTGCCGTGCTCGTCCCAGTGCTCGGCCACCTTCTTGCTCGGCTGCACCCGGGGCGGCTCGCCGGGCATCTTGGGATAGTCGGGCGGGAAGTTGAGCTCGCCCTCGCCGTCGGCGACCTGTTGCTCCCACAGCTCCAGCAGCGGCTCGAGCGAGAAGGCCCGGGCGTCCATGTCCGCCCAGGGGTCGCCGTCGGCGAGGCGGTCGGGCACGGTGAACAGGTTGAAGGCCCGCGGGTCGGTGACCTCCGCGAGCTCCTCCCACGTGACGGGCGTGGACACCGGCGCGCCGGGGAGCGGGCGCAGCGACCACGCGGAGGCGATGGTGCGGTCGCGGTTGTTCTGGTTGAAGTCGACGAAGATCCGCTCGCCGCGCTCCTCCTTCCACCACGCGGTGGTGACCTGCTCGTCGCGCCGGGCGAGCTCGCGGCCGAACCCGATCGCGGCGTGCCGGACGTCCTCGAACTCCCAGCGCCGCTCGATGCGCACGTAGATGTGCACGCCGCGGTTGCCCGAGGTCTTGGGGTAGCCGCGGATGCCGAGCTCGTCGAGGAGCTCGCGGGCGACGCCGGCGACCCGGACCGCGTCGCCGAAGGTCGTGCCGGGCTGGGGGTCCAGGTCGATCCGCAGCTCGTCGGGGTGGTCGGTGTCGTCGCGGCGCACCGGCCAGGGGTGGAAGGTGAGCGCCCCCATCTGGGCGCACCACACCGGCACGGCGATCTCGGTCGGGCAGATCTCCTCGGCCCTACGTCCGGACGGGAAGGTGATCTCCACCGACTCCAGGTAGTCCGGGGCGCCCTTGGGGACCCGCTTCTGGTAGAACGCCTCGGCGTCGTTGTCGCGTGGCCCCGTGGCCAGCCGGAACCCCTCGCGCACGCCCGACGGCCACCGCTCCAGCGCGGTGGGCCGGTCGCGCAGCGCGCGCATCAGGCCCTCGCCGACGGCCGCGACGTACTCCGCGACCATCAGCTTGGTCACCTCGGGCGTGCTGTCGGTCGCCTCGTAGATCACCCGGTCGGGGCTGGAGATCCGGACCTCGCGCTCGCCGGCCCGGACAGTGGCCGCCGCGGTCTTCGCCATGGGCCGACCCTAGCCCGTCGGCTCCGTCCCGGACCCGGATCGCCGCGGGGCGCGGCGGCTGCGCCGCTACTCCGGGGCTACTCCGCCGCCGCCGCCCCGTCGAGGGGCTCGAGGGTCAGGCTGATCGAGTTGATGCAGTAGCGGTCGCCAGTCGGGGTCCCGTAGCCGTCGGGGAAGACGTGGCCGAGGTGGGAGCCGCAGTTGGCGCAGCGCACCTCGGTGCGCTTCATGCCGTGCGAGTTGTCCTCGAGGTACTCGATCGCCTCGTTGTCGAGCGGCTGGTAGAAGCTCGGCCACCCGCAGCCGGAGTGGAACTTCGTGTCGGACTCGAACAGCGTCGCCTGGCACGCCTTGCAGCGGTAGACGCCCTTGGTCTCGGTGTCGGTGTACTCACCGGTGAAGGCACGCTCGGTGCCGGCCTGGCGGAGCACGGCGTACTCCTCGGGAGTGAGCTCCTTGCGCCACTCCTCGTCAGTCTTCTCGACCTGGTAACCCATGCCTTCAAGGCTACCGGGACGCGCCAGCCGGAGCCTCAGGGAAGCCGGGCGAGGAGGTCGGCGACGTCGGTCCGCCGCCCGGTGTAGAACGGCACCTCCTCGCGCACGTGCCGACGGGTCTCCGAGCCGCGGAGGTGACGCATCAGGTCGACGATCCGGGTGAGGTCGTCGGCCTCGAACGCCAGCATCCACTCATAGTCGCCGAGCGCGAAGCTCGGGACGGTGTTGGCCCGCACGTCGGGGTAGCCGCGCGCCATCTGACCGTGCTCGGCCAGCAGCCGCCGGCGCTCGGCGTCGTCGAGGAGGTACCACTCGTAGGACCGGACGAAGGGATACACCGCGACGTAGTCGTGCACCCGCTCGTCGGCCAGGAACGCCGGCAGGTGGCTGCGGTTGAACTCCGCGGGGCGGTGCAGCGCCATCTGCGACCAGACGGGTGCGAGCCGGGTGCCGAACGCCGTACGACGCAGCCGGTGGTACGCGTCCTGGAGCTGGTCGCTGGAGCCGGCGTGCGACCACACCATCAGGTCGGCGTCGGCGCGGAGCCCCGCGACGTCGTAGACGCCGCGCACCACCGTGTCGCCGGCGGCCAGCTCCGCGAACAGCGCCTCGACCTCGTCGGCCTCGGCCTTGCGGGCGACGTCGTCGTCCCCGAGCGGCCGGTCGAGCCGGAACACCGACCACATCGTGAAGCGGACCGTCTCGTTGAGCTCGTTGATGCGTGCGGCGTTGGACTGGATGTGCGCCTGCGGGTCCGACATGGCTCCATTCTGCCCGGCGGGCGGGGACGCCGGGACGCGGCCCGCCCCCGGGGCTCAGCGGCCGTAGCCGGCCTCACGCGCCTTGACGATGGCGTCGGCGCGGCCGGTGGCGTGCAGCTTGGCGTAGATCGCGGAGACGGTGTTGCGGACGGTCTTGTTGGACACGTGCATCGCGGCGGCGATCTGGTCGTTGCTGCGGCCGGCGGCGATCAGCTGGAGCACGCCGCGCTCCCGGTCGGTCAGCTCGGGGAACGGCTCGGCGCCGGGGGCGTGGGCGGCAGCGCCGGACGCCCCGGCGAAGAACCCGGCGACGCGTCCCGCGAGGCTCGCACCGAACACCATGCCGCCGGCGGCCGCCGAGCGGATCGCGGCCTGCACCTCCTCGGCGCCCGCTCCCTTCAGCAGGTAGCCGCAGGCGCCCGCGCGGATCGCGCTCAGGATGGTGTCGTCGTCCTCGTTCATGGTCAGCATCACGACCCGCAGGCCCGGCTGCCGGCCGGTGAGGAAGCGGGTGGCCTCGATCCCGTCGAGGCGAGGCATCTGGATGTCCATCACCACCACGTCGGGACCGGTCTCCTGCACCACGTGGATCGCCTCGCGGCCGTCGGCGGCAGCGCCGACGACCTCGATGCCGTCCAGCGCCCGCAGCAGCGCGACGAGTCCGTCACGCACGATCTGGTGGTCGTCGACGACGACGACCCGGACAGCCGAGCTCATGGCCGGCTCCTTCCTGACGGGGTGGGCTCGAGCGGCAGGCGGGCCCGGACCAGGGTGCCGCCGCCGGGTGGGCAGCTGACGTCGGTGGTGCCGCCGAGCTCCGCGGCGCGCTCGCGCAGGCTGGACAGTCCCACCCCCGCCTGTCGCTCCGGCGGGATGCCGCGGCCGTCGTCGGCGATCTCGACGAGGAGCGCCTCGTCCGCGAGCTCCAGCCGCAGCCGGGCGCGGGTGGCGCCGGCGTGGCGGGCGACGTTGGTGAACGCCTCGCCGGCGATCCGGTAGGCGGCCACCTCGACCGCCGCGGGCAGCCGCCCCTGCAGGTCCTCGTCGGGCGCGACGACGTCGACCTCGAGCGGCAGGTCGAGCAGGTCGGCCTGCTGCCGGAGGGCACCCACCAGGCCGCGGTCGTCGAGGGCCGGCGGCCGCAGGTCGTGCACCAGGCGTCGTACGTCGGCGACGACGTCCTGCACCTGGCCGGTGACGGCCGCCAGCTGGTCGCTGGCTCGGCCGGGGTCGGTCCGCACCGCCATCCGGGCCGCCTCGAGCTGGAAGACGATGCCGCCGAGGGCCGGGCCGAGCCCGTCGTGCAGGTCGCGGCGGATCCGCCGCCGCTCCTCCTCGCGCGCCGCGACCAGCCGCTCGCGGCTGCGCTGCACCTCCTCGGCCAGCTGGCTGGTGCGCGCGGCCGTCGCCGCCTGGCGCACCAGGTCGCCGAGCAGCTGCTCGTCCTGCGCGGTGAGCCGGCTCCGCAGGCCGCGCGCCGGCAGCACCAGGCGGCCGACGCCGGCGCCCCGGTAGGTGATCGGCAGCGTCCGCACCTCGGCGGGCCGCGCGCCGTACGTCGTGACGAGCCGCTCGCCGTGACTGCGGTCCACCTCCACGCTGACGAACGCCACACCGAAGGCGGCGGCGACGGCCCGCGCCACCGCGGCGAGCTGCTCCCCCGTGTCGTCGGTCGTCTCCAGCGTGGAGGCCAGCCCGGCCACGGCGTCGTAGCGGTTGCCGCGCTCCCCCAGCATCAGCCGCTGGACGGTCGAGGAGAGGCGCTGGCGGAGCGGGCCGTAGAGCAGCACGGCGACCACGAGCACCACCGCCACCACCTGCGCCTGGGTGAGCGCGTCGTCGAGCACGACCGTCAGCAGGGCGAGCACGGCGACGTCGGCGACCACGAGCACGACGAGCAGCGCCGCGAGCACGGCCGTCCTCGCCAGCAGGTCCCGGATCGGCACGATCGAGGGGTCGACCACGGCGATCGCCATCGAGCCGACGGGCAGCACCATCACCACCGCGGACAGCAGGTAGTCGTCCGCGGGCAGGTCGACGACCAGGCCGGCGAGCAGGACCGCCCCGATGACGGTCACGCTCCACAGCAGCCACCGCATCCGGTCGCGCATCAGTCCCTGCGAGGCCCGGTAGCGGACCACCACGAGCACCATGGTGAGCAGGAACCCCACCACACCGGCGCCCACGCCCACCGACACGACCTGCTCGCCGTGACCGCGGAGCAGCTGCAGGGACGTCGGGTCCAGGTCCACCTCCGACGGCACCATCCCCGTGGCCAGCCTTCCCTCGGCGGGCGCCACCAGGAGCGCCGCCCCCGCCACGAGGGACAGGCCGAGGGCCGCCCTCCCCACGAGACGCCAGACGCCCGGCAGGAGCCGGCCCGTGGGGAAGAACAGGAGCAGAACGGCGACCGAGATCGGGAGGAACGCGCCGAACCGGTTGAGGAACCAGACGGCGAACGTCATCGCCGGCCAGGCCATGTCTGCGGTCAGGCCCGCTCGGACGTATCCCTGCGCCAGGCCGTCGAGCGCCCAGAAGACCCCGAGCAGGGCGATCAGCGACCCGAGCAGGAGGTCCCTTCCCCGCCTCAGGATCGCCGCTGCGCAGAGCGCGATGAGAAGGCCGTTGGCCGTGAACGGCCAGCTCACGCCGGGCGCGAGCCGCGCGCCCGGCCCGCTGGGCTGCGCTTGCAGGTCGAGCGCCACCGATCCCGCCACGGCCACGGCACACAGCAACGGCACGACCACCGCCGCCGCCAACGCGCCGCGACGCCTCGACCGGGGGGCCGGCGGTCGGTGGCTCGCGTCGTCGGGCTGCAGCACCGGGACATTGTGCAGCCGGTCCGGCCCCCCACGGGCCGGACCGGCTGAGATGGTGCGGCTCCTCACCCGCAGCGGTCAGCCGCGGCCACGGTGCGCCCTGTCACCGACGAGGAACCCGAGGGCGAGGACCAGCACCAGGACCGGGCCGGTGAACCCGGCCATGTACTGCGCCGGCGAGATCCCGGCGAGCAGTGTGAGCCCGCCGAGGAGCAGTCCCACCAGGGCGATCCAGCGCGGGACTGTCCCGTCCCGGCCGGCAGAGAAGACCGCCAGGCCGGCCAGACCCGTCAGGCCCCACACCCACGGGATGGTGGCGATCCAGTGCCCGAAGAAGACCGCGTTCACGGGGTCGGTCAGACCGTCCTCCGCCAGTCCGAACATGAACTCGGTGTTGAGACCCGCACCGAGCATCACGATCACCGACGTGCCGAGCATGCCGGCGAAGGCGACCATCGGTGCGATGCTGCCCGGCGCGGCCGCCCTCAGCCGACGGTGGAGACCGGCGGCGAACACGACGAGCAGCACGGCACTCAGCCCGGCGAGGACGTGGAAGGCCGCGATCTGCGGGATCTGCTCGGCCAACCGGTCGGCCTGGCCCGCCGTGTCGCCTCGCAGGTCGGGATCGTAGATCGCGTCCACCTGGAGCGAGGTCACGACGGCCGCGGCGCCGAGGGCACCGGCCCCGACGCCGGCGAGCGCCCATCGGGCCGACCCCTCGGCGGACGCGACGGCCGACGGGTCCGCCGCGTCGGTGACGGGCACGTCGGACCGGACCGGATGGTGACTGACGGTGTGCGTGGTCATGCCTGCTCTTCTCCTTCGGTTGGCGATGACCCGACGGTGCCCGTCCCGTCGTCCCGCCCCCCAGGGACAAGGGGGCAGACCTGCCCGGGACACCCGGGTCCCCGGTCCCTGGTTCCCGGGACACCGGGTCGGCCACGCTCGGCGCACCGAGGACCAAGGAGGCCCAGACGTGAGTTACTTCGCCGTCGCCCAGCTGCAGATCCACGAGTCGGACTGGATCCCCGACTACGTCGAGGAGGTGAGCCCCCTCGTCGAGCGGTACGGCGGCCGCTACCTGGCCCGCACCCCGCGGGTGGAGTGGGTGGAGGGCGAGGAGCAGCCCGGCCGGCTGGTCGTGCTGATCGAGTGGCCCTCGCGCGACGCGGCGATGGAGTTCTACCGGTCCGAGGCCTACCGCCCGCACCTCGAGGCGCGCCGGTCCGGCTCCAGCGGCGACTTCCTCCTCGTCGCCGGGGAGGACGGTGCGCGCTCGAGCTAGGAGCCGGCAGCGCCGAGGACGTCGTGGACCGCCCGCCGCGCGGAGCCGACGGTGGCCGGGATCCCGACGCCGTCGTACGCGGCACCGCAGACGGCGAGGCCGGGGACCCTGGCCACCGCGGCCCGGATCCGCGCGACGCGGTCGAGGTGTCCCACCCAGTACTGCGGGAGGCCACCTCCCCAGCGCTGCACCACAGCGTCCACCGGTGCCGAGGTCAGCCCGGTGGCGTCGGCGAGGTCGACGAGCGATGCGTGGACAAGCTGCTCGTCGGGAACCTGGAGCGTCCCTTCCTCGCCGAAGCGGCCGAGGGAGGTGCGGAGGAAGAGGAGACCTCCGCCCTCCCCGGCCGCCCTGACCCAGTCCCACTTGGCGAAGGAGAAGGTCGAGGCCTTCACCCGGCGACCGTCCACCGGAGGGACCAGGAACCCGGACGCGCCGACGTCGAGGGCCTCCCGCACGCCGGGGTCGTCGGCCCGGAAGGCGAGGGTGACCACGGCGACGGAGGCGTAGCCGATCTCCTCCAGCTCGCCCGCGGCGGCGGGCGCGACGTCGGAGAGCAGCCGCGCGGTCGCCGGCGCGGGGGTGGCCAGCACCAGCACCCCCGCGCGCTCCTCGCCGGCGGACGAGGAGACCGCGAAGCCGTCGGACGTACGACGCACGCCGGTGACCGTCGTCCCGTGGCGGACCTCCACGCCGGGCCGCTCCCGCAGGTCCGCCTCGAGCGCACCGGGCAGCCGCCACATGCCGCCCGCGACGCCCGCGAAGACCGGCGGCGCGTCCGCGGGAGGGTGCGGGACCGTGACCTCGGGCCGGACGATGAGGTCGGCGAGCTGCGGGATCGCCGCTCGGACGGAGATGCTCCGCGCCTGGCCGGCGTACACGCCGCCGAGCAGCGGCTCGACGATGCGGTCGACCACCTCGTCGCCGAACCGGGCGGCGACCAGGTCGCCGACCGACCGGTCGTCGTCCACCGTCGGCACCTGCTGGTGGCGAGCCCGCGCCATCCCCTCGTCGCTGAGGATGCCGGACCGTTCGAGGTCGTCGAGGTCCAGCGGTGCGCCCATCAGCGTGCGAGGGAGCCGACGGAGCGCGCCACGGGTCCAGATCCGTGAGCTCGCCCCGGTCGGGTGGACGATCGGCAGGTCGAGGTCGGCGGCCAGGCCGACGCCCTCGGGCCGCCGGCTGATCATGGCCTCCGCGCCGACGTCGACGGTGACTCCGGCCACCTCGCCCGCCCGCAGCTTGCCGCCGGCGCGGTCGGTCGCCTCCAGCAGCAGCACGTCGGCGCCCGCCGCGGCCAGCTCCCGGGCGGCCACGAGCCCCGCGACACCAGCACCGACCACGACCGTCCTCACCCGGCCAGTGTCCCAGACCGGCGTGGTGGGAACCGGTGACCCGCTCCGGCCGTCCGATCGTCATGACCACCCGCCGAACCACCCCGCGCAGACCGATCCTGCTGGTTGCCGCCGCCCTGGTCGCGGTGCTCGCCGCCGGCTGCTCCGACGGCTCCGACGACGCAGGCCGGGCCGGGACGATGTCGGGCGACCCGATGCAGGCGGAGGCGCCCACCGCCGCCGACGAGGCCGCTCCGGCGGACGCCCTGATGGACCGGTCCGCGGGCGGGGCCGACTCGGACAAGCGCGGCAGGGACGGCAGCGGCCGGCCCGGCAGCGAGCCGGGCGACGTGCAGCCGGCGGTGATCTCGACCGGCACGGTGTCGCTGGCGGCCGCCGACGTGGCCGATGCCCGCGCCGAGGTGCAGCGGATCGCCGACCACGCGGGAGGTGCCGTCACCCAGGAGGAGACGACCACCGACGACGACGGCGCGCTGTCGACGGCGCGGATGGTGCTGCGGGTGCCGAGCGCCGAGTTCTCCGCGACCACCGACGCCCTGGAGGAGGTCGGCACCCTGGAGAGGTCGACGACCGGCTCCGAGGACGTGACCACCGAGGTGCTCGACGTCGCCGCCCGGATCCGAGCGCAGGAGAAGAGCGTCCGCCGGGTGGAGGCACTCCTCGCCCGGGCCGACACCCTCAGCGAGATCATCACCATCGAGGCCGACCTCGCCGAGCGTCAGGCCGACCTCGACTCGTTGAAGTCGCGGCAGAAGTGGCTCGAGGACCAGACCAGCCTGTCCACCATCACGGTGCACCTGCACCGCACCGGCGACGACGAGACCGACGACGAGGACGGCGCGGACGGGTTCCTGGGCGGCCTCGAGACCGGCTGGGACAGCTTCGTCGCCGGACTCGCCGTGGCTGCGACGGCGGTCGGGTTCCTGCTGCCCTGGGTGCTCGCACTGGCCGTCCTCGGCGCGCCGCTGCTCCTCTGGTGGCGGTCCCGCCGCCGGCACCGGCAGCTCGCACCGGCAGCCGGTCCGACGGCCGGTCCCGCGGCTGGGCCATGATGGGCGGATGGATCCCGCCACGACGCGCCTCGCGGTGCTCATCGACGCCGACAACACCTCACCGAAGCACGTGAGCGCGCTCCTGGAGGAGCTCGCGCAGTACGGCGTCGCCACCGTGAAGCGGGCCTACGGCGACTGGACCACCCCGCAGCTCAGCGGCTGGAAGGCCGAGCTCAACCAGCACGCGATCCTGCCGGTGCAGCAGTTCTCCTACACGACCGGCAAGAACTCGACCGACTCGGCGCTGATCATCGACGCGATGGACCTGCTCTTCGAGGGCAACCTGGACGCGTTCGCTATCGTCTCCAGCGACAGCGACTTCACCCGGCTCGCCGCGCGCCTGCGCGAGTCGGGCAAGAGCGTCTACGGGCTCGGCCTGCGCAAGACGCCGAAGCCGCTCGTCGCGGCGTGCGACACCTTCATCTACCTCGAGGTGCTCGGGACGGAGCAGTCCGGCAGCGGAGGCGGGCAGGACCCGGCCGAGGAGCCGGCGAGCGGGCAGGAGCTGCCGAACCTCCAGAGCCTGCTGACCCGGGCGGTCAACACCACCTCGCAGGACGACGGCTGGGCGCACCTGAGCGCGATCGGGTCCTACCTCCGGTCGGTGAGCTCGTCGTTCGACTCCCGGCTCTACGGCTACCCGAAGCTGCTCGCCATGGTCGAGGCCCAGCCCTACCTCACGGTCGCCAACGACGGCAACGGCGTGCTGGTGCGGCTCAAGGGCGGCAAGGCGCCGGCGAAGAAGGCCGCCGCCAAGAAGACTGCCGCGAAGAAGACGAGCGCGACCAAGACGACCGCGTCCAGCAAGCGCTCGTCGAAAGCGACGAACCAGGCTCAGCCCAGCGGGTAGCCCTGGACGAACTCGGTGAGCCGGGCGAGCTGGTCGGGGTCGGTGCTCGGGATGACGCCGTGGCCGAGGTTGAAGATGTGACCCTTCGCCGCCCGACCCGCCTCGATGATCTCGCCGGCGCGAGCGGTCATCACCTCGGTGGGGGCGAAGACCAGGGTGGGGTCGAGGTTGCCCTGGACGACGCGGTCGCCCACGACCGGGATCGCCCGGTCCAGCGGCGTGCGCCAGTCGACGCCGACCACGTCGGCGCCGGCCTCACCCATCAGGTCGAGCAGGTTCGTCGTACCGACACCGAAGTGGATGCGGGGGACGCCCAGCTCGCCCACCTCGGCGAGCACCCGCGCCGAGTGCGGCTGCACGTGCTCGGCGTAGTCGGCGGGGGTCAGGGCACCGGCCCAGGAGTCGAAGAGCTGCACCGCCGAGGCGCCCGCCGCGACCTGGGTGGTCAGGAACGCCGCGGAGATGCGCCCGATCTTCCGCATCAGCGCATCCCAGACGTCCGGCGCGCCGAACATCAGCGCCTTCGTCCTCGCGTGCTCCTTCGACGGCCCGCCCTCGACGAGGTACGACGCCACGGTGAACGGGGCGCCCGCGAAGCCGATGAGCGGGGTGCCGCCGTTGATCGCGGCGAGCTCGGCGGTCAGGCCCTGCACGGCCTGGGTGATGAAGGGGATGTGCTCCGGCGTCAGGTCGGGGATGGCCTCGACGTCGGCGAGGGTGCGGACCGGCCGGGCCACGACGGGGCCGACGCCCGGCACGATGTCGAGGTCGACGCCCACCGCCTTCAGCGGCAGCACGATGTCGGAGAAGAAGATCGCCGCGTCGACGCCGTAGCGGCGCACCGGCTGCAGCGTGATCTCCACGATCAGCTCCGGGTCGGCGCACGCGTCGAGCATGGCGACGCCCTCCCGCACCTTGAGGTACTCGGGCAGCGAGCGGCCCGCCTGCCGCATGAACCACACCGGGGTGTGCGGGACCGGCTCCCCGCGGGCCGCCCTGAGGAAGGCGCTCCCCGCCAGGTCGTCGTGCCGTGCCTGCTCACTCACGGCTCCAGCCTGACAGGTCGGCGGCGTGGGACGCACATCCAGCCGCCGGTTTCGGCTTAGTGTGACCCCATGGTCGCCCGGCAGGAGACGAACCAGGGGCCCGGCGCGGCCGGGGCACCCCCGGAGTTCCTCGCTGCCGTGGAGGCCCTCCGTGCGGCGGTGCTCCGGCCGGAGGTGCTCTGCGAGGAGATGCCGGCCCCGCAGCGGATCGCGCCGTTCGCGACCGCGCTGTCCGCCGACGTCACCGTCGACGGCGAAGACGTCGCGACCGGGCGGCTGGTGGTGCTGCACGACCCGGCCGGCAACGACGCCTGGGAGGGCACCTTCCGCTGCGTCGCCTACTGCCGGGCCGAGATCGACGGTGAGCTCGCGACCGACCCGCTCCTGACCGACGTCGGCTGGACCTGGCTGACGGAGGCGCTGGACGCCCACGGCGCCGCCCACGTCGCCGAGTCCGGCACGGTCACCCGGGTGGCGACCGAGAGCTACGGCACCATGGCCGGCGAGCCCGGCAACGCGCAGCTGGAGATCCGGGCGTCGTGGACGCCGGCCGACCCCGCCGACCTCACCCGCCACGTCGAGGCGTGGGGCGAGCTGCTGTGCACCGCCGGTGGCCTCGAGCCGGTGCCGGAGGGAGTCGCCGTGATGCCGTCGCGTCGCGGTCAGCGGGGTGGCGCCGGCTGATGGCTGGACCGACCGGGCGCGACCCCTCCGCCGAGACCACCCCGGAGGAGGAGCAGGAGCCCGTCGAGCTGCTCGAGCTCTCCGGTGGACTGCCGCCGGTCATCGACACCCCCGCAGCGCTGGCGGAGTACTGCGCCACCCTGGCGGCGGGCACCGGGCCGGTCGCCATCGACGCGGAGCGCGCCTCCGGCTACCGCTACTCCAGCCGCGCCTACCTGATCCAGGTCAAGCGCGAGGGAGCCGGCATCGGGCTGATCGACCCGATCCCGTTCCCCGACCTGCGGCCGCTCGCCGAGGCGATCGGCGACGCCGAGTGGATCCTCCACGCCGCCACCCAGGACCTGCCGTGCCTCGCCGAGGTGGGCCTGCGGCCGGCCGCCCTGTTCGACACCGAGCTCGCCGGGCGCCTCCTCAACTATCCCCGCGTGGGCCTGGCGACCCTCGTCGAGACCCTCCTCGGCCGCCAGCTGCTCAAGGAGCACTCGGCGGTCGACTGGTCGACCCGGCCGCTGCCCGAGCCGTGGCTTGAGTACGCCGCGCTCGACGTGGAGGTGCTCGTCGAGCTGCGCGCGATCCTGGTCCAGCAGCTGGAGGAGGCCGGCAAGACCGACTGGGCGCGTCAGGAGTTCGAGCACCTGCGCGGCTTCCAGCCGACGGTCCGGGTCGACGCCTGGCGGCGTACCTCGGGCCTGCACAAGGTCCGCGGGCGGCGCACCCTCGGGGCGGTGCGGGCGCTGTGGGAGACCCGCGACCGGATCGCCCGCGAGCGCGACGTCACGCCCGGCAGGCTGGTGCCCGACTCCGCGATCGTCGCGGCCGCGACGGCGATGCCGACCAGCCGCGGGGCTTTGATGAGCACCCAGGGCTTCCACGGTCGCGGCGCCTCCCGCTACGCCAACGAGTGGCTGGCGGCGATCCGCGAGGCGGCGGAGATGCCCGAGGACGAGCTGCCCAGCCGGGTGAGCCAGGGCGACGGGCCCCCGGCCCCGCGCACCTGGGCCGACCGCGACCCGGTCGCCGCCCGGCGGTTGGAGGCCGCACGCTCCGCCGTCGCCGCGATCGCAGAGGACAACGCGGTGCCGGTCGAGAACCTGCTCACCCCCGACCACCTGCGCCGGGTGATGTGGTCCCCGCCGCGGACCCGCGACCCGGTGGAGCTGCTGGAGGCCGTGATCGACCAGCTCGCCGCCCTCGGCGCGCGGAGCTGGCAGGCCGGGCTCACCGCGCCCGCGTTGACCCGGGCGATCCTCGATGCGGAGCAGCCGGCGGCTCAGTCGCGCAAGCGGTCGTCGCCCGTCGACCCCGAGGGCGACCCCGACGGCGACCCCGACGGCGACGCCGGAAGCGACGACGACGGGTCGCCCTCGTCGCCGTCCGCGCCGTCGTCGGACTCCTCCGGCTCGTAGTCGGGGTCCAGCACCGAGCGTGACTCCTCGTCGATCTCCGCGAGGGACTCCCGCAGGTCGTCCAGCGCCGGGGTGGTCAGCAGCGCCTCGATGTCAGGGTTGACGAGGGCGCGCAGCTCCTCGCCCTCCTCCATCAGCGGCGGCAGCACGATCGTGCCGGCGGCCTCGTTGAACACCTGGGAGTGCTCGGGTGCCTGGTCGGGCTGGAGGAACGCCGGCGTGAGCGCGACCTTGAGGTTCGCCGGCTGCAGGTAGCCGGTCTGGGCGACCCGGGCCACCGCCTCCTCGCTGACGAAGTAGGTGAGGAAGTCGGCCGCGCTCTCGGCCCGGGCCGGCTTGCCGGGCGAGAGGCAGATGCCGGTCAGCTCGCCGACCGTCTGGTTGGAGCCGAGGGAGGGCATCGGCATCACGTCGAACTCCAGCCCCTTGGTCCTGCGCAGCTCGGGCGTGAGGCCGCGGAAGCCGGCGATCATCGCGAGTCGTCCACGCTTGAACCACTCCAGCGCCGGCCGCCGCTCGAGCTGGCGGCTGGTGAGGGTGAGGCGGGGGTCGCGCAGCAGCTCGAGGGTCTGCCGCAGGGCGCTGGCCGAGTCGTCCTCGCTCAGCGTCAGCCGCCGTGGTCGGACCTCGTCGTCGAACACCTGGCCGCCGCCGGAGTGGACGAAGGGTGCCAGCCCGTCGAGGGTGGGGTCGATGTGGACACCCCGGGTGCGCTGGCGGGGCTTGCTGGCGAACTCTGCCGCGGCGCGGAACTCCGTCAGGCTCCAGCCCGTGTGGTCGGGGTTGGGCGTCGGGAGGTCCTGGGCCTCCATCCGCTCGAAGTCGACGAGCCGGGTGTTGTAGTAGATCACCATCGGCGAGGAGCCGTACGGCATGCACTGGAGGTCGTCGTCGGCGGAGAACGCCGAGATCGCGTCGCGCGAGAAGTCGTCGCCGATCGGCACCTCGCGCGAGTCGAGCAGGTCGAGGAGCGGGCGGTTGCGCTCCTCCGCGATCGTCTCCGCGAGGTCGCTGTGCGGGATCAGGAACAGGTCGGGGTCGGTCGCCCCGCTGCGGATGTCCTCCATCATCTCCGCCGCGGTGGGCCAGGAGACGAGCGAGACGTTGGTGTCCTCGGTCGAGGCGTTGTAGTCCCTGACCACCGCGCGGTAGGCGGCGACCTCCTCGTCGCTGCCCCACACCGCGAACTGGAGGCGGACCATCGCCGGGGCGGTCGACCGGTCCGGGCGCGGCTGGTCGTCGGCGCTGCCGTCGGAGATCGCGATCATGCCCACGAGGACCGCCACCGCGACGACCACCACCACCGCGACCGTCCGCCAGTCGAACCGTCCCACCCCAGACTCCACGTCCTGATCCCCTGTCCTCGGAACGATCCACTCTCCCGCAACGCGCCACCTTACCGAGCGCCCCGCGCCGAGGAGGCAGCTTGCCGACCCACGCGCGTCGACGGGGTCGGGCCGGGAGCCTCGCGGCGCCCTGCGCCGGTTGACGAGACCGGCTCCACAGGGCCAGCGGGGAGAGCACGCCGAGCCGGGAGCGCCTCACGGCGCATGGCCGCTCGTAGCGGCTTTCAGTTGGGACCCGGGGCTGCCGCGACCCGGCGTGCTCGACCCCCCACTGTAACGACTTCGCGGTGAGCCGGGGCCGGTGTGAACAGGCTCTCAGCCCAGCCCGCGACCGAGCTCGACGTGACCGGCCGACTCCAGCTGCTCGGCCAGCACGAGCATGCGTCGTACGTCGTCGTGCGGCACCTCGGGCGTGGCGGCCCGCCCGGCCGCGACCACCCGGGCGAACGCGGAGGCACGGAAGAGGACGTCGGCGAAGTCGCCGCCCGCGATGCCGCGGAGCACCTCGTCGATCATGGCCCGCAGCTCGTCGGGGCCGGGCGGGTGGGCCACGCCGGCGACCACCTCGGCGAACTCCGCGCGGGAGCGCCCGCTCTCGAACTGGTGCGCCACGCCGCTGGGATCGGCGTGCACCCAGGACCGCAGCAGGTAGAGCCGCCACAGGCAGCCCGCCAAGGAGTCCGGAGCGGCGTGGGACCAGACCTCGGCGATCGCCTCGATGCCTTCGGTCTCGGTCAGCCGGACCAGCCGGTCGGCGACCCCGGCGTCGTCGCTGGAGCGTGCACCGCGCACCAGCAGCACGGCGGCACGCTCGGCGGCCTCCATCACCAGCGCCGGGTCGGCGCCGGCGGCCACCTCGTCGAAGAAGGCAGCCTCCCGCGGGGCGGGACGGTGGTGCTCGCGGCGCTCGGACACCGCACCAGCCTAGGGGGTGGCAGGGCACGGCTCCGGCGGTTTCGACGTGCTGCGGGACTGCCCGCTCACAGCGCGTCGAGCGCCTTGCGGATCCGCACGTCGGAGACCGGCCCGTCGGTGCCCAGCGCCTGCGCCCACAGGGACACGCGGTACTCCTCGAGCATCCAGCCGACCTTGCGCAGGCCGGCGGCCGGCGGCCGTCCCTCGGGCAGGGCCGCGAGGCGGGCCAGGTAGGCCTCCTGCAGCGGCTGGACCAGGTCCATCCGCTGCCGGTCCTTCACGACCGCGGCGGCGCCGCCGGTGTCGAGCGCGGTGCGGCGCTCGCGCATCCCCATCAGGTAGGTGCGGTAGCGGCGCAGCCGAGCGGCGCCGGCCTCGCCGACGAAGCCCTCGCGCACCAGCCGGCCGAGCTGTGCCTGAAGATCGGTCAGGGCGGGCAGCAGCGGCAGATCGGCCCGGCCGCTGAGCAGGCGGTCCACCTCCCGCCAGAGCGCGAGCACCCGGAGCAGCTCGGCCAGGACCTCGCGAACAGCGGCCGGGCCGTCCTTGCGCAGGGCCGCGAGCAGGGCGTCGTACTGCTGCTCCGTGCGGACCTCGCCCGCCGCGTCGACGGCGTCGACCACCACCGCGCGCAGGCAGTCGGCGAGGATCGCCGGCACCCCGGCGTAGGGCGTGCCCGCGAGGCCCAGCTTCTCGGCGTTGCCGAGCCCGTCCGCGATCCCCGCCAGCGGCGCGTCGCCGAGCTCCAGCAGCAGCAGGCGTACGACGCCGAGCCGGTGCCGCGCGGCGCGCTCGTCGGCGGACCCGAAAACCTGGAGGCCGACGGTCGCGCCCTCGTCGACGAGGCCGGGGAACGCCTCCACCTCGTGGCCGGCGCGGGTCCAGGTCGCGGTGGCCGGCACCTCGCCGAAGGCCCAGCTCGTCTCACCGGTGTGCGCGACGCCCGAGTCGGACGCCACCTCGGCCATCGCCTTCTCGAACTGGGGCCGCAGCGGTGCCTTGAGCTCGGTGAGCGACTTGCCGCGGGCCTGCTCGCGGCCCCGGTCGTCGACCACCCGGTAGGTCGGCTGCAGGTGCGCCGGCAGGTTGTCGAGTCCCCAGGCCTCGCGGGGCACGTGCACGCCGGTCGTGGAGCGCAGGTAGCGCTCCAGCGCGTCGAGCAGCGGCTCCTCCCCCGGCGGCACGTTGGCGAGGAACTCGCGGGCGGTGTTGGGCGCCGGCACGAAGCTGACCCGCAGCTGCTTGGGCAGGCTCCGCAGCAGCTCGGTCACCAGCTCCTCGCGCAGTCCCGGGACCACCCAGGAGAAGTCCTCGTCGGCGACCCGGTTGAGGGTCGCGACCGGGATGTCGATGGTGATGCCGTCGTCGGCCGCCCCCGGCTCGAAGTGGTAGCGGATCGGGAAGCTCAGCCCCTCGTCGAAGGACCACGCCTCGGGGTAGTCCGCCTCGCGCACCTCCTCGACGGTGTCGTGGGTGAGCATCGCGGGGTCGAAGGTCAGCAGCTCGGGCTCCGCCTTCCGCGCGTCCTTCCACCACCGGTCGAAGTGCGCGCCGCTGACCACGCCCTCGCCGACCCGCTGGTCGTAGAAGTCGAAGAGCGTGTGCTCGTCCACCACGAGGTCGCGCCGGCGGGCGCGGTGCTCGAGCTCCTCGGCCTCCTGCAGCAGCCGGCGGTTGCGGTGGAAGAAGCGGTGGCGGGTGTCCCACTCGCCGTAGACCAGCGCGTGGCGGATGAAGACCTCCCGCGCCAGCGCCGGGTCGACGCGCCCGTAGGAGACGAGACGGTCGGTGGCCAGCGGCACGCCGTACAGGGTCACCCGCTCGCGCGCCATCACGGCCTGCCGCTTGCGCGACCAGTGCGGCTCCGACCAGCTGCGCTTGACCAGGTGGTCGCCGAGCCGCTCGGCCCACTCCGGCTTGATTTCGGCGTTCTGGCGGGCCCAGAGCCGCCCGGTCTCGACCAGCTCGCCGGCCATCACGAACGGCGGGTTCTTCCGCGCCAGGACGGAGCCGGGGAAGATGGCGAACCTCGCGCCGCGGGCACCGAGGTACTCCCGCGGCCCGGGCCGGCGACGCTCCTTGGGGGCGCGCCCGGGTGGCGGCTTCTCGCGCTCCTCGCGCAGGCCGATGTGGGACAGGAGCCCCGAGAGCAGCGCCTGGTGCACGCCGTCGGCGTCGTACGGCGCCCCTCCCTCGGCGCCGCTCTCCGCGCCGCGCGTCGGCTCGACCCGCAGCCCCATCTCCTTGGCGACCTGGCGCAGCTGCGCGACGAGCTCCTGCCACTCCCGCACCCGCAGGTAGTTGAGGAACTCCCGCTTGCACATCCGCCGGAAGGCGCTGCTCGACAGCTCGTGCTGCTGCTGCCGCAGGTGCCGCCAGAGGTTGAGCCAGGTGAGGAAGTCCGAGCCCTCCGCCTTGTAGCGGGCGTGCAGCTGGTCGGCCTGGGCCCGCTCGGCCGGGCGGTCGGCCCCGGGCCGCTCCCGGGGGTCCTGGAGCGACAGCGCGGCGACGATGACCATCACGTCGCGCACACAGCCCAGCCGCTCGGCCTCCAGCAGCATCCGGCCCAGTCGCGGGTCGACGGGGAGCCGCGCCAGGCGCCGGCCCACCTTCGTCAGCTCGCCCTTCGCCGAGACCGCGCCCAGCTCCTCGAGCAGCTGCACACCGGCCTGCACGTTGCGCCGGTCGGGCGGCTCGACGAAGGGGAACCGGGCGATGTCCCCGAGGCCCAGGGCGGTCATCTGGAGGATCACCGACGCCAGGTTGGTGCGCAGGATCTCGGGATCGGTGAACTCCGGCCGCCCCTCGAAGTCCTCCTCGGAGTAGAGCCGGATCGCGATGCCGGCGGCGACCCGCCCGCACCGCCCCGACCGCTGGTTGGCGGAGGCCTGGCTGATCGGCTCGATCGGGAGCCGCTGGACCTTCGTGCGCGAGGAGTAGCGCGAGATCCGGGCGACACCGGTGTCCACGACGTACCTGATGCCGGGCACGGTCAGCGACGTCTCCGCCACGTTGGTCGCCAGCACCACCCGCCGGCGGGATCCGCTGGCCGGCGCGAAGACGCGGTGCTGCTCCGCCGCGGACAGCCGGCTGAAGAGCGGCAGCACGTCGATCCCGCGCGGGCCCTCCTCGAGGGGCGCCAGCGCCTCGGCCGTGTCCCGGATCTCCCGCTCGCCGGGCAGGAACACCAGCACGTCCCCCGGCCCCTCGGCCGAGAGCTCCTTCACCGCGTCGACGATCGCCTCGGTCTGGTCGCGGACGATCGGCTCGCCGTCCTCGTCGGCGGCCGGCAGCTCCAGGAGGGGGCGGTAGCGGACCTCGACGGGATAGGTGCGCCCGGTCACCTCGATCACGGGCGCGGGCGTGCCGTCCGGGCCGGCGAAGTGCTCGGCGAACCGCGCGGTCTCGATGGTCGCCGAGGTGATGACCAGCTTGAGGTCCGGCCGGCGCGGCAGCAGCTGGCGCAGGTAGCCCAGCAGGAAGTCGATGTTGAGGCTGCGCTCGTGCGCCTCGTCGATGATGATCGTGTCGTAGCGGCGCAGCATCCGGTCACGCTGGAGCTCCGCCAGGAGGATGCCGTCGGTCATCAGCTTGACCCGGCTGGCGCGCGAGGTGCGGTCGGTGAACCGCACCTGGTAGCCGACCAGCTCGCCCAGCTCCACGCCGAGCTCCTCGGAGATCCGCTCGGCGACCGACCGGGCGGCGATCCGGCGGGGCTGGGTGTGGCCGATCATCCGGGTCCGGCCGTCGGCGTCCTCCGCACCACGCCCCAGCTCGAGGCAGATCTTCGGCAGCTGGGTGGTCTTGCCGGAGCCGGTCTCCCCCGCGACGATCACGACCTGGTGGTCGCGGATCGCGGTCGCGATGTCGTCGCGACGGGCGCTGACCGGCAGGTCGGGCGGGTAGGAGATGTCCACAGCACGACCATTGTCCCCTGCCCGCCCTGACCGGCGCGCGCCGGTTTGCCCGGCGGGTACGGCCGTCGCCGGTCAGTCGCCGCGGATCGCGAAGTACTCGTCGGTGCCGGTGGTGCCGGTGTAGGCGTGGTCGGCAGGTCGGTCCCACGTGGTGACGGTGACCACGACGACCTGGCCGGGGAACTCCGCGGCGACCTGGCTGACGCCCGCCTTGGTCGCCAGCCTCGCCCGGCTCGCTCCCTCCACGGCGACGTCCTCGCAGGTCCACCCCGTCGGGCAGTCCGCGGCGCCGGTCTCCTCCCACGTCGGCGCGGCCCCCATCCCGAGCCGGACCCAGGGCTGGTCGCCCAGCTGGTCGTCGAGGGCCGCCGCCACGGCCTGCAGCTGGGCGAGCTGCCCGCTCCCCTCGTCGTCGGTCGCGACCTCGCCCAGCCTCTGCTCGAGGGTGCCGACCGGTGTCCGGCCGGGCGCCTCGGCCGCCTTCGGCGCCGCCGGCCGCTGCCGCTGCTCGGCCGCCGGCGTCGTCGCGGCCTGCTCCTCGCCCGCCGGGGCACCGCCGAGCGTCGTCGCCGCTCCCGCCAGTGCGGCGACGGTGACGACCGAGCCGGCCGCCGCGAGGGCCTGGTTGCGGCGCAGCCGCCCGCGGCCGCGTCGTACGTCGTCGCCGGGGGCGAACCCCGGCACCTCCACCTCGCTCGCGAGCCGGTGCAGCCGGTCGCCGAGGCGGTCCTCCAGTGTGTCGTTCATCGGTACTCCCTCTCCGTCTCGGGCTCTGCCAGCACGGCGCGCAGCGCACCCAGCGCGGCGGACGTCTGGCTCTTCACGGTTCCGGTGCTGATGCCGAGGTCGGCGGCGGTCTCCTGGACGCTGAGACCCCAGAAGTGGCGCAGCACGACGATCCGGCGCATCCCCGGCGGCAGCCGTCGCAGCGCCTCCCACAGCGCGTCGCGCTCCCCCGGGTCGGGCGGCCGGACCTCGCGCTCGGGGAGGTCGTCGCTCGCGGACGTCTCCCGTCGCCACGGTCGGCGGGTCTCGTCGACGTGGGCGTTGACGAGCGCCCGGCGGACGTAGGCGTCCACCGAGTCGGCGCGCTGGACCCGCGGCCAGGCGACGTACAGGCGGGTCAGCGCCGCCTGCACCACGTCCTCGGCCCGGTGCGGGTCCCCGCACAGCAGCCATGCCGCGCGGTAGAGCTGCGGCCGCCGCTCCGCGACGTAGGCGGCGAACGCCTGGTCCCTGTCCGGCCGCCGGGCCATCCGGTCCCCTCTCCTGGTCGGCCGACCTTCGGCCTCACCTGCTTGACGGAGCTCGTCCATGATCGGTTGGCCGCGCCGGGCACCGGGGTTTGACACGGCCCGGCGTGGCGTGGGTTACAGTGGCCCCGGGATTGTCTGACAATCACCACGACGCCGCAGATCCTCCTGCGAACCCACCTTCTCAGCGGAGGCTTCACCATGAGCATTGCGCCTGACCGCACGATCGCCCCTCGCCTGACCGCGAAGGAGGTCGATCGCGCCGCCGCCCGGACCGCGCACAACTACCACCCGCTGCCGGTCGTGCTCAGTCACGCGGAGGGCGCCTGGCTGACCGATGTCGACGGCCGCCGGTTCCTGGACCTGCTCGCCGGCTACTCCGCACTGAACTTCGGCCACGGGCACCCGCGCCTGCTCGCGGCCGCGCACGGGCAGCTCGACCGGCTCACGCTGACCAGCCGGGCGTTCGTGCACGACCGGTTCGCCGACTTCTGCGCCGCCCTGGGCGAGCTGTGCGGCAAGCAGCTGGTGCTGCCCATGAACACCGGCGCCGAGGCCGTGGAGACCGCGATCAAGGTCTCCCGCAAGTGGGGCTACGACGTGAAGGGCGTCGCGCCCGACGCGGCCCGGATCGTCGTGGCGGCCGGCAACTTCCACGGCCGCACGACGACCATCGTCGGCTTCTCCGACGACCCCGACGCGCGGGGCGGCTTCGGCCCGTTCGCACCCGGGTTCGACCTGGTGCCCTACGGCGACACCAGCGCCCTCGCCGCGGCGATCACGCCGGACACCGTCGCGGTGCTCATCGAGCCCATCCAGGGCGAGGGCGGGGTGATCATCCCGCCCGAGGGCTACCTGCGGGAGGTCCGCGAGCTGTGCACCCGCGAGCGGGTGCTGCTCGTCGCCGACGAGATCCAGTCGGGCCTCGGCCGCACCGGTCGCACGTTCGCGTGCGACCACGAGGCGGTCGTCCCCGACCTCTACCTGCTGGGCAAGGCCCTCGGCGGCGGCATCGTGCCGGTCTCCGCGGTGGTCGGCGACAGCGACGTCCTCGGGGTGCTCCGGCCCGGCCAGCACGGCTCGACCTTCGGCGGGAACCCGCTGGCCTGCGCCGTCGGGCTCGAGGTGGTCGACATGCTGAGCACCGGCGAGCTCCAGGCACGAGCGACCGAGCTGGGCACGCTGCTGGCCGAGCGGCTGCACGCACTGCTCGGGCAAGGGCTGGTCTCCTTCCGCTCCCGCGGCCTGTGGGCCGGCGTCGACATCGACCCGGCGATCGGCACCGGCCGCGAGGTCTGCGAGCGGCTCATGGAGCGCGGGGTGCTGGCCAAGGACACGCACGGCTCGACGATCCGCCTGGCACCGCCCCTGGTGATCACGCCGGACGACCTGCACTGGGGGATCGACCAGCTGGCCGCCGTACTCGCCTGACCATCGGAGCAAAGGAGCACGCCATGGCGCGCAGCATCAACCACGTCGGAGTCATCGGACTGGGCAAGGTCGGCGAGCTCGTCGCCGGCCTCCTCAACGACGCCGGCTTCAAGGTCAGCGGGTACGACGCCCAGGGCCGGCCCGGGCTCCGGTTCGAGACCGCCCAGCTCGACGTCGGCGACGGGGAGGTGCTGCGCAACGCGCTGCGCGGCCTCGACGCCGTCGTGTCGTGTCTCCCCTACGACCGCAACATCGAGGTGGCCGAGGCGGCCGCCGCGGTCGGCTGCCACTACTTCGACCTCACCGAGGACGTGCCGACCACCCAGCGGGTGATCGAGCTGGCCGAGCAGACCCCGGGCGTGGCGTTCGTGCCGCAGTGCGGCCTCGCCCCGGGCCTGATCGGCATCGTGGGGGCCTCCCTGGCCAAGGGTTTCGAGGAGATCCGCTCCATCGAGCTCAAGGTCGGCGCGCTCCCCCAGAACCCGACCGGCCTGCTCGGCTACGCCTTCAACTGGTCGGCGGAGGGTGTGGTCAACGAGTACCTCAACGACTGCGAGGTGCTCCGCTCCGGCCGCCGCAAGATGGTGCCGGCGATGGAGGAGAAGGAGCGCGTCGTGATCGGCGGCATCGAGCTCGAGGCCGCGCTCACCTCCGGCGGGCTCGGCACGATGTGCCAGACCTACGAGGGTCGCGTGCAGCGGCTGGACTACAAGACGCTGCGCTACCCCGGCCACTTCGACCAGATGCACTTCCTCTTCGACGAGCTCGGGCTGCGCGACGCCCGCGAGGAGGTCGGCCGGATCCTGGTGCGGGCCAAGCCGCCGGTCAACGACGACATCGTCTACCTCCACGCGGCGGTCGAGGGCGTCAAGGACGGCCAGCCCTTCCGGGAGAACCACGTCAAGGGCTACCTCCCCATCGAGATCGACGGCCGGAGCTGGCGGGCGATCTCGTGGACCACCGCGTCCTCGGCGGTCGCCGTCGTCGAGCTCGTCGCCGACGGCGTGCTGCCCCACGAGGGCTTCGTCCGCCAGGAGGACATCTGCCTCGAGGACCTCTACGCGACGCACGCCGGACGGCGCTTCGCGGACTACGGAAGGATCAGCGCATGAGCCAGCAGGCGACCACAGGACTCGCCGACCGCGCGCGGGAGATCCTCGCCGCGCTCGGCGTGGACCCGGCGCTCCTCGAGCAGGGCACGGGCCCGTCCGCCTCGGGCACGCTCGTCGCCCGCACGCCGGTCGACGGCTCGGAGCTGGGCCGGCTCGCGGCCCACACGCCCGCCGACGTCGCCGCGGTGGTCGGCTCGGCGCAGGCGGCGTACGAGCAGTGGCGCTCGGTGCCGGGACCCGTGCGCGGACACCTCGTCCGCGAGCTCGGCGAGCTGCTCCGCCAGCACAAGGACCTGCTGGGCGAGCTGGTGTCCATCGAGGCGGGCAAGATCCGCTCCGAGGGCCTCGGCGAGGTGCAGGAGATGATCGACATCTGCGAGTTCGCGGTCGGCCTCTCCCGCCAGCTGCACGGCCTCACCATCGCCTCCGAGCGCCCCGGCCACCGGATGATGGAGCAGTGGCACCCGCTCGGCGTGGTCGGCGTGATCAGCGCCTTCAACTTCCCCGTCGCGGTGTGGTCGTGGAACGCCGCCCTGGCACTGGTCGCGGGCGACGCGGTCGTGTGGAAGCCGTCCGAGAAGACGCTGCTCACTGCGCTGGCCTGCCAGGCGCTCGCCGCCGAGGCGGCCCGGCGCGTGGGCGCTCCCGACGGGCTCACCCAGGTCGTGCTGGGTGAGCGCGAGGTCGGCGAGGCCCTCGTCGACGACCCCCGGGTCCCCCTCGTCTCGGCCACCGGGTCGACGCGGATGGGCAAGCAGGTCGCACCGCGGGTCGCCGCGCGGCTGGGCCGCTGCCTCCTCGAGCTCGGCGGCAACAACGCGGCGATCGTGGCCCCGTCCGCCGACCTGGACCTGGCGGTCCGCGGCATCGTGTTCGCCGCCGTGGGCACCGCCGGCCAGCGGTGCACGACGCTGCGCCGGGTGATCGTCCACGAGTCGGTCCACGACGAGCTGGTCTCCCGGCTCTCCAAGGCCTACGGCACCCTCTCCATCGGCGACCCGCTCGACAAGAACACCCTCGTCGGGCCGCTCATCGACGCCTCGGCCACCGAGGGCTTCCTCGCCGCGGTCGAGACGGCGCAGCGCGACGGCGGCCGCCTGGTGACCGGCGGCGTCCGGGCCGACGGGGTTGCCGGCGGCGAGTACGTCGTACCGGCGATCATCGACATGCCCTCCCAGACCGACATCGTCAAGGCGGAGACCTTCGCGCCGGTGCTCTACGTGCTGACCTACACCGACCTCGACGAGGCGATCGCCCTCCACAACGGCGTCGCGCAGGGACTGTCGTCGGCGATCTTCACCCTCGACGCCCGGGAGGCCGAGCTGTTCATGTCGGCCACCGGCTCCGACTGCGGCATCGCCAACGTCAACATCGGCACGTCCGGCGCGGAGATCGGCGGCGCGTTCGGCGGCGAGAAGGAGACCGGCGGCGGACGCGAGTCCGGCTCGGACGCGTGGAAGGCCTACATGCGCCGCACGACCAACACGGTCAACTACTCCACCGAGCTGCCGCTCGCCCAGGGCGTGGAGTTCGGGTGATGCCCGGCTCGGTCACACTGGTCGGCCCCACCGAGCTGCGCGCCCGGTTCGCCCGGGCGCTCTCCGCGCTCTACGGCTCGGAGGTGCCCGCCTACAACAGCCTGGTGGAGGTCTCCGCGGCCGTGAACGCCGACGTCCTGGCCCGGATGGGCGAGGAGGCGGAGCGGCTGGGGAGCATCGAGCGGGTCACCGCGGAGCGGCACGGCGCCATCCGGGTCGGGACCCCTGCGGAGATCGAGCAGGTCGGCCGGATCTTCGGTGCCTGCGGGATGTATCCGGTCGGGTTCTACGACCTGCGTGAGGCCAGCCCGCCGATCCCGGTCGTCTCGACCGCGTTCCGGCCCGTGGACCGCGCGGAGCTGGCGGCCAACCCGTTCCGGGTGTTCACCTCCCTGCTCGTGGTCGACGACCGTCGCTTCTTCGACGAGCGGACGCAGGCCCAGCTGGAGGAGTTCCTCGCCGCCCGGCGCCTGTTCCCCGACGAGCTGCTCCACCTCGCCGACCTCGCGGAGAAGGCCGGCGGGCTCACGGCCGACGACGCCGACCGCTTCCTCGAGCTCGCCACGGCGTCCTTCGCCCTCTCCGCCGAGCCGGTCGACCGGGCCTGGTACGAGCATCTCGAGGCGATCTCGTCGGTCGCGGCCGACATCGGCGGGGTCACCTCGACCCACATCAACCACCTCACGCCGCGCGTGCTCGACATCGACGACCTCTACCGGCGGATGACCGACCTCGGGATCACCATGATCGACCGGATCCAGGGGCCGCCGCTGACCACGAAGCCCGCGGTGCTGCTGCGGCAGACGTCGTTCCGGGCGCTGGCCGAACCACGCACCTTCCGTGAGGCCGACGGCTCGCTGACCTCCGGTGAGCTGCGGGTGCGGTTCGGCGAGGTCGAGGCCCGCGGCGTTGCGCTGACGCCCGAGGGCCGCGCCCTGTACGACGCCTCGGGCATCGACGCGTTCCCCGACACCGAGCAGGAGCTCCACGACGCCGGCCTGGCCTACTACGGCCGGGACGCCGACGGGCGGCTGCAGCCCATCGTCTACGAGGACTTCCTCCCGAAGTCGGCGGCCGGCATCTTCGCCTCCAACCTCACCTCCGACGGCACGGTCGACGCCGCCCAGCGCGCCGCCGCGCGCGACGCCGGCTGGCTGCGGGAGGCGCTGGGCCGCCCGCTGCACGACCCCTACGCGCTGTACACCGCCGAGGCGGCCTCCGCCTGACGAGGCTCCCGCTCGTGGGTCCGGCACGGGTGTGAGCGTGGGTCAGCGCGGCGGCGGGGGCAGGGCGTCCGTCGCCTCCAGCGGTCCCATGCCGGTGACTAGCAGGAGGTCGGCGACGATGGCGCGCATCTGCGCCAGGATCGCCTCGGCCGCGAGCTCGTCGCTGCGCTCCACCCGACCCGTCGCCGCGCCCACGGCCAGCACCACGTCGCGGGCGCCCACCGCCGGGCGGTCGGCCGCCAGCTCGTCGGCGACCGCGTCGGCCGCCGCCGCGAGGTCCGCCGTCAGCATCGAGTACGACCGCGGCACCGGCCGTCGACGGTAGGCGGCGACCGACGTCTGCCGCACCAGGACCCGCGTGCTGCGCAGGGCCCGGTCGAGCGGGTCCACCAGCTCGACCAGCCGCCGCAGCGGCTCGCGGTGCCGCACCCGGAAGGGGGAGGAGCTGACCACCGAGGTGCCCTCCGAGGCCGCCGCCTGCAGCTCCCGGATCATCCGGTCCGTGGCGCGGGCGTCCGCGAGCAGCTCCAGGGCGGGGTCGACCTCGCCGTCGACCATCACGTCGGAGGCCGCCCGGAGCAGCTCGGCGACCTTGCGGGCGACGGCGGCGGCCTGCTCACGCGGGCGGCGCAGCGGCGCGCCGGGCACGACCATCGCCGCCACGAGCGCGACCGCGCCGCCGATCAGCGCGTCGGTCCAGCGGAGGAAGGCCCCCTCGGCGCCGGGCACCAGGGCGGCGACGACGATCGACTGCACCGCGGCCTGGGTCACGAACAGGGTGCCGGCGTCCAGGAGGAGGGCCGTGGACATGGCGAGCAGCACGATGAGCGCGAGCTGCCAGGCACCCGACCCGATGCCGGCGACGATCGCGTCGGCCACGAAGACCCCGATCGCGACGCCCAGCGTCACCTCCACCACGCGGCGCAGCCGCTGGCCGTAGGACGTGCCGAGCGAGACGACGGCGGCGATCGGCGCGAAGAACGGCGTGTCGTGGCCGAGCAGGTCGGCGGCGATCCACCAGGCGACCCCGGCGGCGACGGCGCACTGGCCGACCACCCACCACTTGCCGCGCCACCGGTCGTACCGTCCGCGCAGCGAGAGTCGGCTCCTCGCCCACATCCGGTCGAGTGACGCCTCCACGCCGCGATCGTCCCACGCGCGCGAAGGCGTCACCACGAGCCGGTCAGACCACCTTGGCCTTGGGCGGCAGCACCTTGCGCGAGGCCATCGCCACGATGTCCTCATAGCGGGAGCCGGTGAGCTTCGCCATCTGGTGGAGGGCGTGGGCGTCGATGCCGACGAGCACCCGTGCCTGGTTCTTCACGATCCCCTTGACGATGATCTCCGCGGCGCGCTCCGGCGTCATCCGGGCCAGCTTCTTGTCGAACAGGTCGGCGGTCGCCTTCTTGTCCTCGGTGGCCGCGACCCGGGCGTTGCGCGCGATCGCGGTCTTGATGCCACCCGGGTGCACGCAGCTGACGCCGACCTTGTGCCCGGCGATCAGCATCTCCTCGCGCAGGGCCTCGGTGAAGCCGCGGACGGCGAACTTGGTGGCGTTGTAGGCGCTCTGCCCCGGCATCGCGATCAGGCCGAACAGCGAGGAGAGGTTGACGATGTGGGCGTCACCGGAGGCGATCAGGTGGGGCAGGAACTCCTTGGTGCCGTGCACGACGCCCCAGAAGTTGATCCCGGTGATCCACTCCATGTCCTCGTAGGTCAGGTCGGTGACGTCACCGGCCAGCGCGACGCCGGCGTTGTTGACGACCACGTTGACCCGGCCGAAGTGGTCGGCGACCTTCGCGGCGTAGGCGGCGAAGGCGGCACGGTCGGCGACGTCGAGCCGGTCCGAGATCACCTCGGGCGCGCCGGCCTGGGTGGCCAGCGAGACGGTCTCGGCGAGGCCGGCCTCGTCGACGTCGGACAGGGCGAGCAGCGAGCCCTTCCCGGCGAGGTTCACCGCCAGCGCCCGGCCGATGCCCGAGCCGGCTCCGGTGATGACGACGACCTTGTTGTTGAGGTTCTTCACGCGCTTCCCTTCCTGCCTGAATCCTGCGGTGCCTCACTACGGCGGACTTCGTTCCTCAGCCCACCTGCGTGGGGGCTCCTCGGACTCACGCGCTGACTGCCTCTCGCTGGGTGACCGGCTCCACGTCGTACTGCTCGATGTCGAAACGCGACAGTAGCCGCCGGAAGGTGAACGTCTGCCCCGGCCACAGGGTGGTGTTGTTGCCGAACTTGTCGAGGTACCAGCTCGCGCAGCCGCCGGTCTGCCAGACGGTCGGTCGCATCCGGCGGCGGATCCGCGCGGTCCAGCGGTCCTGCGCGGCCTGCGTCGGCTCGACCGCCGCCAGGCCCTCGCGGCGGAGGGTGCAGACCGCGTCGACGACGTAGCGCACCTGGGACTCGATGATGAAGATCATGCTGGAGTGGCCGAGCGCGGTGTTGGGCCCGACGACCTGGAAGTAGTTGGGGAAGCCGTGCACGGTCGTGCCCTTGTAGGCCGCCATGCCGGCCTCGTCCCAGACCTCGGCCAGCGTCCGGCCCTCCCGGCCGATGATGTGCTGCGCGATGGGCGGCTCGGTGACGTAGAAGCCGGTGGCCACCACGAGCACGTCGATCGCGCGCTCGGTGCCGTCGGCGGTGACGACCGAGTCGCCGGTGATCTTCACGATCGGGTCGGTGACCAGGTCGACGTTGTCGGCGGCGAGCGCGGGGTACCACTTGTTGGAGATCAGGATCCGCTTGCAGCCCGCGCGGTAGCTCGGGGTGACCTTCGCCCGGAGCTCGGGGTCCTTGATCGCCTTGGCGATGTTGCGCTTGCCCTGCGCCTCGACGGCCGCCATCAGGCCGGGGAACCGGTTGAACGCCGGCACACGGGCCTCGAGCGTCGCGTAGACGGCCGAGCGCACCGCACGCTGCACGGCCGGCGCCCGTCGGAACAGGCTCTTCTCGAGCGCGGTGAAGGACCGCTCGTTGCGCGGGATGATCCAGTTCGGCGTGCGCTGGTAGACGTCGAGGTGGCCGACCACCTCCTGCAGCTCGGGCACCAGCTGGATCGCCGAGGCGCCGGTGCCGATCACCGCCACCCGCTTGCCGGCGAGGTCGACGTCGTGGTTCCAGCGGGCCGAGTGGAAGACCTCGCCCTGGAACGTCTCGATGCCCTCGATCTCGGGCAGACGCGGCTCGGACAGCCCGCCGGATCCGGAGATCAGCGTGCGGGCGGCGTACTCGCGGGTCCCGTCGGGGCCCTGGACGGTCACGATCCAGCGCTGCTCGGCGACGTCCCAGCGCGCGTCGGTCACGGCGGTGTCGAAGACGAACCGGTCGAGCGTGCCGGACTCCTCGGCGACCCGGCGGGTGTAGGCCCAGATCTCCTGCTGCGGCGAGAAGACCTTGGACCACTCCGGGTTCAGCGCGAACGAGTAGGAGTAGAGCTGGCTCGGGACGTCGCACTCCGCGCCGGGGTAGGTGTTGATGTGCCAGGTGCCGCCGACGTCGCTGTCCTTCTCGACGACGACGAAGTCACGCTCGCCGGCCTCGTCCAGCTTGATCGCGGCGCAGAGACCGGCGAAGCCGGCACCGACGACGAGGTGGTCGACCTGTGTGCGACCCGGAGTAACAGTCATGACTCCGACGCTATTGGCACTATTGAACGACTGTCAATAGACTGGGCGGCGTGACGCGGACCACCCCTGCCCCGGCGCCTCGCACCCGGCTGTCGCCGGAGCAGCGCCGTACCCAGCTGCTGGACCTGGGCGTCGAGCTGCTCGCCACCCGCTCGCTCGACCAGCTCTCGATCGACGTGCTCGCGGAGGAGGCGGGGATCTCGCGGGGGCTGCTGTACCACTACTTCGGCGGCAAGCAGGGCTTCTACGAGGCCGTGGTGCAGCACGCCGCCGCCGACCTCTACGCCCAGACCGCTCCGCCCGCCGGGGGCGAGCCGCTCGACCGGCTGCTGGCCTCGATCACCGCCTACGTCGACTACGTCGTCGCCAACCACGCCGGCTACCGGTCGCTGGTCAAGGCCGCCGCCGGCGGCAACGAGGCGCTCCGCGCCGTCTACGAGGCCACCCAGGAGGCGCTCGCCGAGCGCATCTTCGCCGAGGACGCGCTCGGCGAGGTCGTCCCCGACACCCCCGCCGTCCGGCTGCTCGTCCGCGCTTGGCAGGCCATGGTCGAGGACCTCGTCCTCACCTGGTGCGAGGACCCCACCTCCCTCTCCCGCGACGACCTCCTCCAGGTCATCACCACCTCCCTTCCCACCCTCGTCGCCACCCTCCCCTGACCCGCCCCCGACCCCACGAGGTGGCGGGTTTCGGCGCGCGAGGTGGGCGGTTTCGGCGCGCGAGGTGGGAGGTTTCGGCGCGCGAGGTGGGCGGTTTCGGCGCACCGGCTGACCCCACCCGTCCCTCGATGCACCACATCCGCGCCCGGTCCCTGTGGAAGAACGGCCAGCTCCACAACCCGGCCCGCCGGCGATGCGTCGTACGACGGAACGGCGGAGCCTCGTCGGGTGCCCACATTCGACCCGTTCAGCGGCGAACCGTTCACCATCGCGATGGCGGCGGCCGCCGGCGTCAGCCCCGCGAAGGTGCGTTACCTGCGCCGTGCCGGCGTCCTTCGACCCCTCCTGCACGGTGTGTACGTCGCCAGCTCGGCCACCGACTCGGTCGACCTCCGTGCGCGGGCGGCCGCGCTGGTCCTGCCGCCGCACTCCGTGGTCTGCGACCGGTCAGCGGCGTGGCTGCACGGCATCAGCATCCTCGACCTCGGTGAGCTGGACGTCGTCCCTGATCTCGAGGTCGTGTCCCGCGACGGCAACGACCGGTCGAGACGGCAAGGCCTTCAGGGCGGCAAGCGCGACCTGGTCGACTCGGAGGTGATGCTGGTCGGCGACGTCCCGGTCACCACGCCGATCCGCACGGCATGCGACGTCGCCCGGTTGCGCGGCCGCTATCGCGCTATGGCCACCCTCGACACCTTCCGGCGCCGGCACGGTCTGACCCAGCAAAGCCTCACTCGGATGCTGCCACGCTTCGCCGGGCACCGCGGGGTGCGGCAGCTGCGCGAGCTGATCCCGCTCTCCACGGACCTCGCCGACTCTCAGCCCGAGTCATGGCTGCGGCTGATGATCCACGACGACGGCATGCCGATGCCGGCGGCGCAGGTCTGGGTGGACGTCCCCACGTGGGGCCGGGCGAAGATCGAGAACGCCTACGAGCACCTTCGCATCGCCGTGGAGTACGACGGCGAGGAGCACCACACACGGCCCGAGGACCAGGAGCGTGACGATGCCCGCCGCCGTGCGCTGCGCGACGAGCTCGACTGGCACATCATCGTCGTCCGGAAGGCCGGGCTCGCTGCCCAGGCCCGTGATGCCTGGCTTCGCGAGCTACGGGCCGTGCACGCGAAGCGGTCACCGGAGACGCCGGTCAGGCGGATCTACTCGCGCGGACCGGACGAGCCGTCGTACCGCCGCCGTCCGCGTCGTCCGTGAGCCGAGGCCCGCCACCTCGCACACCCGGATCTGCCACCTCGCGCGCCACAACCTCCCACCTCGCGCGCCAAACCCGCCACCTCGCACGCCACAACCTCCCACCTCGCGCGCCACAACCTCCCACCTCGCGCGCCACAACCTCCCACTTCGCGCGCCACAACCTCCCACCTCGCGCGCCACAACCCGCCACCTCGCGCGCCACAACCTCCCACCTCGCGCGCCACAACCCGCCACCTCGTGCTACTTGCGCTTGCGGGTGCGGGTGACGCCGACGAGGCGGGGGCCGGCGAGGCGGGCCTCGACGCGCCGGGCCTCGCGCTTGACCGGCTGGGCGACGTACTCCCCGAGGATCACGCCGGAGGCGAGGGCGATGGCGACGGAGGCGGCGGTGGCCATGGCGAGCAGGCCGCCGGCGACCTGGCCGCCGCCCTGGTCGCCGAGCAGGAAGAGGCCGCGGTAGATCGAGAGGCCGGGGAGGAGCGGGACGACCGCGGAGACCACGACCACCAGCGGCGGCACCCGGAACCGCCCGGCGACGGTGTAGCTGAACAGCCCGATGCCGAACGCCGCGACCCCGACCGCCCAGGCGCGGGCGAAGTCGGCCTGCTCGACCGCCTCGGTGGTCGCGATCCCGAGCCCGCCCAGCAACCCGATCGGCAGCAGGATGCGCCACGGGGCGTAGCAGGAGAAGGCGAAGGCCGCCGCGGCCAGCCCGCCGCCGACGGCCGCGGTCGAGACCGACACCAGGTCGAACCGCGGCAGCGTCAGCCGCTGGATCTCCAGGCCGACCGCGCCGGCGAGGCTCAGCCCGCCACTGACGCCGGCGATGATGCCGGCCGTCGCGAGGACCGCCTCGAGGATCCGTGCCCCACCGGTCACGAAGAAGCCCGACAGCGAGTCCTGGATGGCGCCCATGAACCCGATGCCCGCGAGGAGCATCACGATGTTGGCGATCACCACGAGGGAGGTGTTGAGGTGCACCCACGGCTCGAACAGCCGGGTCGCGGCCGCGGCCAGCACGCTCGCGACGACGCCGCCCGCGACCTGCTGGTAGAACAGCGGCAGCCGGCGCCGGGTCATCGCGAGCTGGATCCGCGCGATGCAGATCGAGGCGAGGAAGGCGACCAGCGCCACCACGATCCCGCCGCCGAGCTGCACAGCCACCCCCGCGCACATCAGGCCGGAGCCGAGCGCCGCCGCCCACCGCGGCCGGGCGTGGCCGGAGGAGGCGATCCGCGCCATCTCCCGGCGCGCGTCGTCGAGCCCGAGCCGACCGGCCACCACGTCGCGGACCAGATGGTCGACCCGGGTCAGGTCCTCGTAGTCGATGTCGCGCTGCGTCACCTGCCTGATCTGCATCACCGGCGACTCGTCGGCGTCCCGTTGGACGCTCATGGACAGGGAGGTGAACGTGACGTCGATCTGGGTGTGCGGCACGCCCAGGGCGCGCGCCAGCGCCCGCATCGTCGCCACCACGTCGGGCGCACCGGCGCCGGAGGAGAGCAGCACCTCCCCCACCTTCAGACAGAGGTCGAGGGTGCGGTTGAGCTCGCGTCCTTCGGCCATGACGGTCATGCTGGCAGGCCTCTGGTAGACACGCGGCATGACCCCCGGTGACCCGATCCGGGTCGTGATGACCAAGTGGGGCGACCGCCCGCACTGGGAGTACGACGGGACGTTCCTCGGCTCCGACGCGTACGGCGACTGGCTCGGCTTCCCGCTCGGGACGCACTACCGGCGGCCCGGCCTGGAGTTCGTCGCGGAGTTCGCCGGCGTGGTGGTGGTGCCGACCGGTGGCGCCGCCCACGTCGCGGCCTTCAACGACGCCAAGGCCACGCACCGGGTCTACGTCGACATCACGACACGCCCCGCCTGGGACGGCAGCGTGCTGCGAGCGGTCGACCTGGACCTGGACGTGGTGATGCTCCAGGACGGCACCGTCTACCTGGACGACGCCGACGAGTTCGCCGAGCACCGGGTGGCCTACGGCTACCCGCCGGAGGTGGTCAGGTCGGCCGAGGAGTCCGCCGCCCGGGTGCTGGCCGCCGTCCGGGACGGCGAGCCGCCGTTCGACGGTACGGCCGAGCGCTGGCTCCACCTCCTAGGCTGATGAGGTGCGCATCGACTTCCACGGATCGCCCGAGCCGACGCTGGGGGTGGAGTGGGAGTTCGCGCTCGTCGACCGCCGCACGCGCGACCTGCGCAACGACGCCGCGCACCTGTTCGCGCGCGCCAAGCCGCGGATGCCCGACCCCGCCAAGCTCCACAAGGAGCTGCTGAAGAACACCGTCGAGGTGGTCACCGGCGTCTGCCACACCGTCGGCGAGGCGATGACCGACCTGCGCACCACGCTCGGCCACGTGGTCGCCGCCGCCGACGACCTCGACCTCGACCTGTACGGCGCCGGCACGCATCCCTTCGCGGACTGGACCGGCCAGCAGCTCAGCGAGGGGCACCGCTACGAGGAGCTGATCAACCGCACCCAGTGGTGGGGTCGCCAGATGCTGATCTGGGGCGTGCACGTGCACGTCGGCCTGCCGGAGAAGGCCCGCGTGATGCAGGTGCTCAACGGCCTGCTCACCTACTACCCCCACCTCCAGGCGCTCTCGGCGTCGTCGCCGATCTGGATGGGCGTGGACACCGGCTACGCCTCCAACCGGGCCCTGATGTTCCAGCAGCTGCCGACCGCCGGGCTGCCGTTCCAGTTCCAGACCTGGGAGGAGTTCGAGCGCTTCGCCCACGACCAGCTGACCACCGGCGTGATCGACGACCTCAGCGAGATCCGCTGGGACCTGCGGCCGGCCATGAAGCACGGCACCATCGAGAACCGGGTGTGCGACGGCATCTCCACCTTCACCGACATGGAGGCGCTGGTCGCGCTGATGCACTGCCTGGTCGTGTGGCTCGACGAGCGCGCGGCGGCCGGGGAGCAGCTCCCGACGATGCCGCCGTGGCACGTGCAGGAGAACAAGTGGCGCGCGGCCCGGTACGGCGTCGACGCGATCGTCATCCTCGACGCCCACTCCAACGAGCGGCTGGTCACCGACGACCTCGCCGAGCTGGTCCCGCGCCTGGAGCCGACCGCCCGCCGGCTGGGCTGCGAGGCCGAGCTGGCGTCGGTGCTGGAGATCCCGGCCCGCGGGGCGTCGTACGCCCGGCAGCGGGCGGTGGCCGAGCGCACCGGCGACGACCTGGTGGCCGTGGTGGACTCCGTGGTGGCCGAGCTGCGCCGCGGGCTGGACTAGGCCGCGGCCCGCCAGCCGTCGGTACCAATCAGTAGATGCCGACCTTCGGGAACTCGATCCGGCACTTCTCGTCCTGGCAGGTGGGGGTCTCCGCCCACACCACGGCGGGCTCGAACGAGGTGCCGGTCGACGTCATCACCTGCACGCCGGTGAACTTCGCCTCCTCGTAGGACTTCACCACGAAGACCACGTCGCCGTCGCCGTCACCGTCGACGTCGCTGAGCGTCGCGCCCTGGAGGTTGCGCCGGCCCACCTTCGACGTGCCGGAAAAGCCGGGGATCTCCTTCAGCTGTCCGCCGGAGACGTCGTAGACGGCGATCGCGATCTCCTCCTCGTAGCTGTTCACGTCGACGCCGACGACCCGGTCCACGCCGTCGCCGGCGACGTCGCCCACCAGGAGCTCGTTGTGGTAGATCCGGCTCTTGGTGATCGCCCCGAGCTCGAAGTTCCGGCCGCTGGACTTCAGCAGCGCCCAGCCGCGGTCGCCGGAGTAGTAGCTGGTGTAGTCCTTGTCGGCCAGCTTGTCGGCCGGCAGCTCGGCCCACAGGTCGTCGTCGCCGTCGGCGTCGAAGTCGCCCGCGCGCACGGTCGTCGCCTCGATCACGGCGTTCGGGATCGACAGCCACAGCACGGGCGCCGCGAACGTCCCCTTGCCGTCGTTGAGCATCACCGAGACGTCGACGAGCTTGTCGTTGGGTCCGGCGAGGGCGAGGTCCTCGTCGCCGTCACCGTCGAAGTCGCCGCTGACGACCTGGATCCGGATGTCGCCGTACTCCTTGAGCGTCGACAGCGACATGGTGTGGGTCTGCTCGCCGGGGAACTCCTTGTCGCTGGAGGACAGCGTGATCTGGTCGCCGGAGCCGACGAACGACCAGGTCAGCTTGTCGTTGGCGCCGTCGCCGTCCCAGTCGAAGTAGAGCTCCTCGGGCTCGTTGTACGGGTCGGCCGCCAGCTCGGTGGTCTCGAAGACCTCTCCCGTGCTCCTGGCGGTGACCTTCTTGACGTCGTCGTAGTCCTGGTAGACGTAGTAGATCGCGTCGCCCCGGCCGTCGCCGTCGACGTCGCCCTGGGTGGCCGCACCGGCGTCCTCGCCGTCGGGGTCCTCGGGGTCGTCGCCCTTCGCCGAGCCGTCGGACCCACCGCCGTCCCACGGCTGCACCACCGCGAGGGTGACGCCGGTGCCGAGGACCAGCGCCAGCACCACGGCGAGCACCGCCCACACCCACGCCTTCCCCCTCCGGCGGTCGCCGGACGGGCCGACGGGGTGCAGCGGCGGGCCGCCGTACGCCGGACCACCCGCCGGCACCTGGCCGTACGACGCCTGCGGCGGGCCCTGCGGCGCTGCCGGCTGCGGGTGCCGCTGCTGCGGGGCCGTCGGCGCGTCCGGCCCCCCGTAGGGCGGGCTGTACGGCGGCGGGCC
>NZ_JBNBPO030000032.1:0-43290 GCF_051280635.3 Nocardioides proteolyticus
GCCCGGCGCCAGAGCGGACGCAGCCCCGTCCGCCGCCGCGCCGCGTGGCGCCCCGGACGCGGCACCGCCGGCGGCTCGGCGCCCTCCTGGGCTCCGACCGACTCCACCGGCCGGGCCGGCTGGGTCGACTGGTCCGACTGGACCGGCTGGTCCGGCTGGGCCACGACCCGGGTGTGGTCGGCCCACCACGCCGGCTCCGTGTCCGGGGCGGCGGTGGCAGCGGACCCCTCGGCGACGCTCGGCGCGCCGAGGTCGGCCGCGATCAACGCGAGCCGTCGTGCGGCGGCGTCGTCACGCGTCGGCTCGGACCGCGGGCCTGCTCGTCGGGCGTGCATGGCGGCACGCTAGGCAGGAGCCGTCGCCTCTCGCCCCACCCGCTCCACCGCCCTGTGGACAGCGGTCGCCGCACGCCGCGCTGTGGAGAGCAGGCGGCGCCCAGCGCTGCTTCGGACGCCTCAGGCGCCTCAGGGCAGCGGCGCCACGCAGATGGCGAGCATCCCCGGCCCGACGTGCGCCCCCAGCACGGCGCCCAGCTCGACCAGCCGCACCTCGCGCCCGGAGAGCCGGTCGGCCAGCTGCTCGGTGACCCGCTCCGTCAGTGCCTCGGCGCGCTCGGCGGCGTCGAGGTGGGCGACGGTCACCTCCACCTGCCGGTCGCCCGCCGCCTCCGCGGCGAGCGCCTCCAGCCGCGCGATCGCCTTCGCTGAGGTGCGGACCTTCTCCCGGGGCGCCACCACGCCGTCGACGATGCCGAGCAGCGGCTTGACCGCCAGCGCTCCGGCGAGGAGCGCGGCCGCGGCGCCGATCCGGCCACCACGGCGCAGGTACTCCAGGGAGTCGACGTAGAACAGCGAGGTCGCCGCGGCAGCGCGGGCCCGCGCCGCCTCGGCCGCCTCCTCCGCGCCGCCCCCCGCCGCCACCACCGCGGCGGCGGACTCCACGGCGTAGCCGGTGGCCACTCCCACCTGCCGGGTGTCCACGCAGGTCACCGGGATCGGAGCGGTCCGCGAGGCGACCAGCGCCGACTCGAAGGTGCCGCTCACCTCCGCGGAGAGATGGACCGAGACGACGGCGCTGGCGCCCTCGTCGGCGAGCCGCTGGTAGAGCTCTGAGAAGACCGCGGGAGCAGGTCGCGACGTGCTCACCGCGTGCTTCTCGCGCAGGGCCGCCGCGACCCGCTGCGGCGTGGCCTCCGCGGACCCCTCGTCGTAGGCGACGTCGTCGATGACGACCTGCAGGGGCACCACGCACACACCGTGCTCCTTCTCCGCGTCGGGGAGGAGGTGCGCGGTGGAGTCGGTGACGAGCGCGACGTTGCCCACGCTCAGATCAGACCACGATGTTGACGAGCTTGGGAGCCCGCACGATCACCTTGCGGACGGGACGGCCGTCGATGGCCTTCGCGACGGTGGGGTCGGCCAGCGCCGCGGCCTCGAGGTCGGCGTCGCTCACCTGTGGAGACACCTCCAGCCGTGCCCGCACCTTGCCCTGCACCTGGACCACGGCCGTGACCGTGTCCTCGACCAGCAGAGCCGGGTCCACCGCGGGCCAGCCGACCTGGGCGACGGACGGCTGGTGGCCCAGCCGCTCCCACATCTCCTCGGCCGTGTAGGGCGCGACCAGGGACAGCAGGATCGCCACCGCCTCGACCGCCTCACGCACCGCGGGGTCGGCCGGACCGCAGCCGGAGTCGATCGCCTTCCGGGTCGCGTTGACCAGCTCCATCACCCGGGCGACCACGACGTTGAAGCGGTAGGACTCCAGCAGCTGCTCTGCGTCGGCGATGGTCCGCGCCGTGACCCGGCGCAGCGCAGGGTCGCCGCCGGCGACGTCGGCCCCGGGCTCGGAGGTGACGTCGCCGGACAGCCGCCAGGCGCGTTGCAGGAACCGCAGCGAGCCGCTGGGCGACACGTCGGCCCAGTCGATGTTGTCCTCCGGCGGGCTCGCGAAGACCAGCGTCAGCCGGACCGCGTCGACGCCGTACTCCGCGAGCTGGTCCCCCAGGCTGACGCCGTTGCCCAGCGACTTGCTCATCTTGCGGCCGTTGTTGATCACCTTCCCCTGGCTGAGGTACGCCGAGAACGGCTCGTCCCAGCCCAGCAGACCCATGTCGCGCAGCGCCTTGGTGAAGAACCGCGCGTAGAGCAGGTGCAGCACGGCGTGCTCGTCACCGCCGATGTACAGGTCGACCGGTCCCCAGGCCTCGGCCAGCCCGGGGTCGAACGCCCGGCGGTCGTCGTGCGGCGACAGGTAGCGGAAGAAGTACCACGACGAGTCGACGAAGGTGTCCATCGTGTCGGTGTCGCGGCGCGCCTCGCCACCACACGTCGGGCAGGCCACCGTCACCCACTCGGTCGCCGCGCCGAGCGGCGAGGTGCCCTTGGGCTTCAGGTCGGCGCCGCGCAGGTCCGGCAGCTCGACCGGCAGCTGGTCCTCCGGCACCGGGACCTCGCCGCAGGCCGGGCAGTGGATGATCGGGATCGGCGCGCCCCAGTACCGCTGGCGCGAGAGCAGCCAGTCGCGGAGCCGGAAGTTGACCGTCCGGGTGCCCAGTCCCTTGGCCTCCAGCCAGTCGATGATCGTCCGCTTCGCGTCCTCGACGTCGAGACCCTCGACGGAGACCTCGTCGTTGGCCGAGTTGATCGCCGGGCCGGCGCCCGTGTAGGCCAAGCCGTCGAAGTCCTCCGGCGGTTGCACCGTGCGCACGATCGGCAGGCCGTGGACCTCGGCGAAGTCCCAGTCGCGCTGGTCCTGCCCGGGCACGGCCATGATGGCGCCGGTGCCGTAGTCGGCCAGCACGTAGTCCGACGCCCACACCGGGATCGGCTGACCGGTCACCGGGTTGAGGGCATGGACGCCCAGGAACACCCCGGTCTTGGGGCGGTCGGTCGCCAGCCGGTCGATGTCGGTCGCCTTGCGCACCTCGGCCAGGTAGGCGTCGTACGCCTCGCGCTGCTCGGGCGCGCAGAGCTCGGCCGCGAGCTTCGCGTCGGCGGCGACCACCATGAAGGTCGCGCCGAACAGGGTGTCGGGGCGCGTGGTGAAGACGGTGATCGGGTCGTGGCCCTCCACCGGAAACGTGACGTGGGCGCCCTCGGACCGGCCGATCCAGTTGCGCTGAGCGTTGACGACCTTGCCGATCCAGGTGGCCTGCAGGTCGTCCAGGGAGTCGTGGAGCTCCTGGGCGTAGGCAGTGGTCCGGAAGTACCACTGCGTGAGCTCCTTCTTGGTGACCTCCGCCCCGCACCGCTCGCAGGTGCCGTCGGCCAGCACCTGCTCGTTGGCCAGCACGGTCTGGTCGTTGGGGCACCAGTTGACCGGGCTGTTCTTGCGGTAGGCCAGCCCCTGCTCGCGCAGCTTCAGGAACAGCCACTGGGTCCACCGGTAGTACTCCGGGTCGGAGGTGTGCAGGCGGCGCGACCAGTCGAAGCTGACCCCGTAGCGGCGCATCGAGGAGTACTGCGTCTCGATGTTGGCGTAGGTGTACGTCGCCGGGTGCTCGTCGTTGCGGATGGCGGCGTTTTCAGCCGGCAGCCCGAAGGAGTCCCAGCCCATCGGGTTGAGCACCTCGTAGCCGCGCAGCCGCCAGTAGCGGGCGATCACGTCGTGGATCGCGAACACCTCGGCGTGGCCCATGTGCAGGTCGCCGCTCGGATAGGGGAACATCGTGAGCGCGTAGCGCTTCTCGCGCTCACCCGAGACCACGGCGGCGTCGTCGGCGCGGAACGGGTCCAGCCGCTCCCACACGGGCAGCCACTTCTCCTCCACGGCGTGCACGTCGTAGTGGACGTCCTGGTTGACGCCGGTCTCGCTCATCTGGGGCTCCCTCGTCTCTTCCCTGCTCATGACACAGAAAAGCCCCTCGGGCATCGAGGGGCGGCCGCGTCGACTCTTCGTCGCTGGTCGACGCGGCTAGGCAAGGAGCAGGCTCATCCGCACCCGGCCATGGTACCGCGCGACGCCGGGCCGCGGCGACCGCACTAGGGTGCCCGCATGACCGTCACCGATCTGTCCTCGATGTTCCGTCTCGACGGCAAGGTCGCCGTCGTCACCGGCGCCAGCTCGGGCCTCGGCGTGGAGTTCGCCCGCACGCTCGCCGAGGCGGGCGCCGACGTCGCCCTCGGGGCCCGGCGCGTGGAGCGTCTCGCGGACACGGCTCGTCTCGTCGAGGACGCCGGACGCCGGGCCGTCTCCGTGGCGACCGACGTGGCCGACCCGGCGTCGTGCCAGGCCCTCGTCGACGCCGCCGTCGCCGAGCTGGGCAGGGTCGACATCCTCGTCAACAACGCCGGCGTCGGCACCGCGGTACCGGCGACGCGGGAGACGCCGGAGCAGTTCCGCCAGGTGATCGACGTCAACCTCAACGGCTGCTACTGGATGGCCCAGGCGTGCGGCCGGGTGATGCAGCCGGGCTCGAGCATCATCAACATCTCCTCGGTGCTCGGCATCACCACCGCCGGGCTCCCGCAGGCCGCGTACGCCGCCTCGAAGGCCGGCCTGATCGGGATGACCCGCGACCTCGCCCAGCAGTGGACCGCCCGGAAGGGCATCCGGGTGAACGCCATCGCGCCGGGCTTCTTCGAGTCCGAGATGACCGAGCAGTACCCGCCCGGCTACCTGGAGCAGCAGCAGATGCGAATTCCCGCGGGCCGCAAGGGCGACCCGCGGGAGCTCGCGGCGACCGTGGTCTTCCTCGCCTCCGACGCGGCCGGCTACATCACCGGCCAGACGCTGCCGGTCGACGGGGGCATGACCATCACCTGACCCGCGTCACCGGGACCGGTAGGCCACGACCACCGAGGGCCGCGGGAAGTCGTCGGAGTGCGGCCAGGTGCTGGCCGGCGACGCGAAAGTCGAACCGTCGACCTCGCCGGGGTGCTGGACGGCGACGAACAGCGAGCGGTCGCCGTCGACGAGCAGCGGCCCGCAGGCCTCCGCGCCCTTCGGGACCGTGCAGAACTGCTGGACCTGACCGCGGTTCGGGCCGGCGACCGGCACCCGGAAGACGCCGTCGTTGCCGCCGAGCGCGTTGCCGTCGGTCGAGACCCACAGGTTGCCTGCGGTGTCGAAGGCCACGTTGTCGGGGCAGCTGATCGGGCTGACCTTCGACTTGTCGAACCCGCCGAACCACGTCTCCGGGGCCTCGGGGTCGCCGCACACGAGGAACAGGTCCCAGGTGAAGGTGCGCCACTCGTGGCGGCCGTTGCGCGGCGTGATCTCGAGGACGTAGCCGTTGCGGTTGCCGGACGCGTCGGTCAGCGGGGCGCCGGGGCTGGCCTTGACCTTCGACGTCGACAGCGGGTTGGCCTCGTCGACCGGCATCGTCTCGCGGCCGCGGTTGGAGTTGTTGGTCAGGGCGGCGTACACCTTGCCGTTGACCGGGTTCACCTCGACGTCCTCGGGGCGGTCCATCTTGGTCGGTGCCACCTTGTCGGCCGCCAGCCGCGTGAAGAGCAGCACGTCCGCGACCGACATGCCCTCGACGAAGGACTCCTTGTCCGAGCACAGCGGGATCCAGGTGCCGGTGCCGTCGAACCGCCCGTCCTCGGTGCCGTCGCCGGTCAGCTTCGCGACGTAGAGGGTGCCCTTCGTCAGCAGCCTCATGTTGCGCCGGCGGGCGCGGGCGCCCTTCGACCGGTCGACCTTGTCCTCCGAGACGAACTTGTAGAGGTAGTCGCCCCGCTCGTCGTCACCCATGTAGGCGACGGCCTGGCCGCTGCGGGCGATGGTGACGTTGGCGCCCTCGTGCTTGAAGCGTCCCAACATCGTGTGCTTCACCGGGGTCGACGTGGGGTCGTAGGGGTCGACCTCGACGACCCAGCCGAAGCGGTGCGGCTCGTGCGGCTCCTTCGAGAGGTCGAACCGCGGGTCGACGCTGCTCCACCCGCGGCCGCTGCCCGAGATCCCGTAGCGCCGGTACTCGGCGGTGTAGCGGGGGTCGAGACCCTCACCGGCGTCGAAGTACTGGTTGAAGTTCTCCTCGCCGGAGAGGACCGTGCCCCACGGCGTGGTTCCGCCGGCGCAGTTGTTGAGGGTGCCCAGCACGGTCCGGCCGGTCGGGTCCGCCGAGGTCTTCAGGCGGTCGTCGCCGGCGGCGGGGCCGGTCAGCCGGAACGCGGTGCGGATGTGGATGCGGCGGTTCTGTGGGCTGTGCTTGAGGTAGGTGCGCCACCACGAGCCGGGGACGGCGCCGCGCTTCACGGTGACCACCGACATGCCGTGGTTCGTCATCGCGATCCGCTTGATCTCGTCGTCGGTGTAGACGCCCTCGGGGAACATCAGGTTCTCGTCGGTGTACTCGTGGTTGACGACCATCAGCGCGGTGTTGCGGGACCGGGGCAGGACGCCGACGTAGTCGCAGTTGTAGCCGAACTGCTTCTCGGCCGCCTCGACGCTCTGCCGGTAGGGGTCGAACTCGGGCGCGCCCTTCACGACCGGGTCACCCCAGCGCATCACCACGTTGTGCGCGAAGCCCCTCGCCGTCGTGAACGAGTCGCGCCGGTTGGGCGCGACCGGCCTGAAGGCGAGAGTGGCGAGCGGGCCGCCGCGTCCCGCCGCCCCTGCCGCGGCCGCCGGGCCGGCGGTCGCAGCGGCGGCCAGGCCCTGGTGGCTGACCACGCCGCCGACCAGGAGCGCCCCGGCACCGACCGCGCCGCCGCGCAGCACGCTGCGGCGGGCGACGGCCTTGGTGATCTCGTCGCGGATGTGCGGGTGCGTCGTCGGGTTCGGCTCGGGCTTGTCACAGGCGTTGCCGCAGCGGAAGAAGCAGGTCAGGTGGGAGCGGGAGCCGTGCCGGTTGCCCTGGGGCGTGAGGGGCAGCAGGGGGCGGGTCTCGGGTCGCACAGAAGTCATGCGCGAAGCCGACCACCCGCCGATGAACCCCGCCCCCCACAGAGGTGGCCTGCCGGTGAAGCACGGTCGACCCGTCGCTACGGCGGCACGGTGGCGACGTCTCCGGCCGGGCGGACCGGCATCATGACCGACATCATGACTGACAGGGACCCGGTGTCACGCGGCTCGGTGCGGGAGGTCGCCGGTGTTTTCCTCCGGCTCGGGACGATCGCCTTCGGGGGGCCGGCCGCGCACATCGCGATGATGCGCGAGGAGCTCGTCCGCAGGCGGCGGTGGGTCACCGACGAGCGCTTCGCCGACCTGATGGGTGCCACCAACCTCATCCCCGGGCCGAACTCGACCGAGCTGGCCATCCACCTCGGGCACGACCGGGCCCGATGGCGCGGTCTCGTCGTGGCCGGGGCCTGCTTCATCCTGCCTGCCGCAGTGATGGTGACGGCGCTGGCGTGGGCCTACGTGGAGCACGGCGAGACGCCGGCCTTCGAGGGGGCCCTCTACGGCATCGTGCCCGCGGTCGTCGCGATCATCGCCTGGGCGCTGGTCGGTCTCGGGCGAACCGTGCTCAAGTCACCGTGGCTGGTGCTGCTGGCGGTGGCCGCGCTGGCGTCGTACCTGGTCGGGGTGCCGGAGTTGGCGGTGCTCTTCGGGGGCGCGGCCCTGGCGGCGGTCGCGCACGCCGCCCGCCGCCTCGCCGGCCATCGGCACCAGCTGCTCGGCGTCCCCCTGCTGGCCGGCACACCGGTGTTCAGTGATCCCACAGGCGGTCAGCTGGCCCAGCTGTTCCTCACCATGCTCAAGATCGGCGCGGTGCTCTACGGCAGCGGCTACGTGCTGCTCGCCTTCCTCGAGGGCGACTTCGTCGAGCGTCTCGGGTGGATCACTCGCGAGCAGCTGCTCGACGCGGTCTCGATCGGCCAGGTCACCCCCGGGCCGCTCTTCACCACGGCGACGTTCGTGGGCTACCTGGTGGCCGGCGTGCCGGGAGCACTGCTCGCGACGGTCGCCATCTTCCTGCCGTCCTTCGTCTTCGTCGGGCTGATCACCCGGCTCGCCGGCTGGCTCCGCTCTCGGGCGTGGACCTCCGCCCTGCTCGACGGCGTCAACACCACCGCGCTCGCCCTGATGGCGGGGGTCTCCTGGGAGCTGGCCCGCGAGGCGCTGGTGGATCCGCTGACCGTCGCCATCGCGCTCGTCACGCTGGCGCTGCTGTGGCGGACCCGGCTCAACAGCGCGTGGTACGTCGCGGGTGGCGCCGTGGTCGGCCTGGCCAGCGCCTGGCTCGGGTAGCCGCTGCTACGGACGGTCGGTGATGTCCTCGAACTCGGGATGCCGGCTGATCCACTTGCCGACGTAGGGGCAGTGCGGGATGACGCGCTTGCCCTGACCGCGCACGTCCTCGAGCGCGAACCGGACGACGCCTCCCGCGAGGCCGCGGCCGCCGTACTCGTCGTCGACCTCGGTGTGCACGAAGTCGACGTGGACGTCGTCGGGCAGCCGGTACTCCGCGAACCCCACGAGCACGTCGTCGTCGCGGATCTCGTAGCGGCTGAGGTCGGGCGCGTGGACGTACTCGATGCCGCTGTCGTCGGGAGCATCCGTCATGGCGCCATCCTGCCAGCCCGGTGGCTGGGCCGGAACGGCACGGAGGCCGCCCCCGAGGGGACGGCCTCCGCAGGTGGTGCTGGAGAGGTCAGCGCAGGTCGAACCGGTCCAGCTCCATGACCTTGGTCCAGGCCGCGACGAAGTCGTGCACGAACTTCTCCTTGGCGTCGTCGCTGGCGTAGACCTCCGAGAGCGCCCGCAGCTGCGAGTTGGACCCGAAGATGAGGTCGACCGCAGTGGCCGTCCACCTCACCTCGCCCGACGCGGCATCGCGGATCTCGTAGACGTTCTCCTCGCCCTCCGACGCCTTCCACGTCGTGCCCGGCGACAGCAGGTTGACGAAGAAGTCGTTGGTGAGGACCTCGGTCCGGTCGGTCAGCACGCCGTGCCTGCTCTGCGCGTAGTTGCCACCGAGGGCGCGCATGCCGCCGACGAGCACCGTCATCTCCGGGGCCGACAGGTCGAGCATGTAGGCGCGGTCGACCAGGAGCGTCTCCGGCTGCACCTTGTCGCCGGGGCGCAGGTAGTTGCGGAAGCCGTCGGCGCGGGGCTCGAGGTACTTCACCGAGCTGACCTCGGTCTGCTCCTGGGTCGCGTCGGTGCGGCCGGGGCGAAACGGCACGGTGACCTCGACGCCGGCGTCGCGCGCCGCCTTCTCGACGGCGGCGCAGCCGCCGAGCACGATCAGGTCCGCCAGCGACACCTTCTTGCCACCGGTCTGCGCGGCGTTGAACTCCTCCTGCACACGCTCGATGGCCTCCAGCGCGGCGGCGAGCTGCTCGGGCTGGTTGACCTCCCAGCTGCGCTGCGGCTCGAGCCGGATGCGGGCACCGTTCGCGCCACCGCGCTTGTCGGTCTTGCGGAAGCTGGCGGCCGACGCCCAGGCGGTGCTGACCAGCTGGGAGACCGAGAGCCCGCAGTCGAGGAGCTTGCCCTTCAGCGCCGCGACGTCCTGCTCGTCGACCAGCTCGTGGTCGACCGCCGGCACCGGGTCCTGCCAGATCTGCGGCTCGGGCACCCAGGGGCCGAGCATGTGCGGACCCACCGGACCCATGTCGCGGTGCAGCAGCTTGTACCAGGCCTTGGCGAAGGCCTCCGCGAACTGCTCGGGGTGCTCCAGGAACCGGCGGGAGATCTTCTCGTACTCCGGGTCGAAGCGCAGCGCGAGGTCGGAGGTCAGCATCCGCGGCTCGCGGCGCGGGTCGCCCTCGTGGGCCCCGGGCACCATGTCGCTGCCCGCGCCGTTCTTCGGGCGCCACTGGTGCGCCCCGGCCGGGGACTCCATCAGCTCCCAGTCGTAGGCGAACAGGATGTGGAAGAACTCGTTGTCCCAGCGGGTGGGGTGGTAGGTCCAGGTCACCTCCAGCCCGGAGGTGATCGTGTCGCCGCCCTTGCCGGTGCCGTGGCTGCTCTTCCAGCCCAGGCCCTGCTCCTCCAGCGGGGCGGCCTCCGGCTCGGGACCGACGAGGTCGGCGTTGCCGGCCCCGTGGGTCTTGCCGAAGGTGTGACCACCGGCGATGAGCGCGACGGTCTCCTCGTCGTTCATCGCCATCCGTGCGAACGTCTCGCGGATGTCACGCGCCGAGGCGAGCGGGTCCGGGTTGCCGTTGGGGCCCTCCGGGTTGACGTAGATCAGACCCATCTGCACCGCGCCGAACGGCTCGGCCAGCTGCCGGTCCTCGCCGCTGTAGCGCTCGTCGCCCAGCCAGGTGTCCTCGGGGCCCCAGAAGATCTCCTCCGGCTCCCAGATGTCCTCGCGGCCGAAGGCGAAGCCGAACGTCTTGAAGCCCATCGACTCGAGGGCGACGTTGCCGGCCAGCACGAGCAGGTCGGCCCAGGAGATCTTCTGGCCGTACTTCTGCTTCACCGGCCACAGCAGGCGGCGCGCCTTGTCGAGGTTGGCGTTGTCGGGCCAGCTGTTGAGCGGTGCGAACCGCTGGCCGCCGTCACCGGCGCCGCCGCGGCCGTCGAAGACGCGGTAGGTGCCGGCCTGGTGCCAGCTCATCCGGATCATCAGGCCGCCGTAGTGCCCGAAGTCGGCGGGCCACCAGTCCTGGGAGGTGGTCAGCACCTCGACGATGTCCTGCTTGAGCGCCTCGACGTCGAGCTTCTTGAACTCCTCGCGGTAGCTGAAGCCGGCCCCGAGCGGGTTGCCGGCGTCGCTGTGCGCGTGCAGGACCGAGAGGTCCAGCATGTTGGGCCACCAGTCCCGGTTGGACCGCGGTCGGTGGGCCTTGGGCTGCGGAGAGTCGATCGCAGGGTTCTCGCTCTCGCTGCCGTGGGAGGTCACGCCGTCGTGGGCGACCGGGCAGCCACTCTCGGCCTTGCGGTCCACCCCCTGCGGGCTCCCGTCGGCGGGGACGGGCGGGTGGTCCTGGTTCTCGGTCATCGTCAACCTTTCGGTGGGCTGTTGCGGTCAGGACTTGCTGGTCGAGCAGTCGGGGCAGGTGCCCCAGTAGAGGACCTCGGCCTCGTCGATCGCGAAGCCGTGGTTGTCGGAGGCCGTCAGGCACGGCGCGTGCCCGACGGCGCAGTCCACGTCGGCGATCCGCCCGCACGAGCGGCACACGACGTGGTGGTGGTTGTCGCCGATGCGCGTCTCGTAGCGCGCGACGGACCCGGCCGGCTTGATGCTGCGCACCAGGCCGGCACCGGTGAGGGTGTGCAGCGAGTCGTAGACGGCCTGGTGGGAGACCTCCGGGAGGTCCTCCCGCACGGCGGTGATGATCGACTCGGTGTCGGCGTGCGGATGCCGGTGCACGGCGGCCAGCACGGCCAGCCGCGGACGGGTGACCCGGAGGGCGGCCCCGCGCAGCATCTGCTCGAAGTCCGGGGTGGTGGTCACGGCCGCCAGTCTGCCACTTATCTGGAACGAGTCAAGACTGGGGTTAGCGGTTCCTGCTGGGAAATGGCGGAAGGCCGGCCCGCGGGCCGGCCTTCGATCCGGTGGAGCTGAGGGGACTCGAACCCCTGACCCTCTGCATGCCATGCAGATGCGCTACCAGCTGCGCCACAGCCCCAGATCACTGTCCCGCCCGGCGGGCGGAGCAACCTGCGGAATACTAGCCAACCGCCCCCGGCGAGGTGAAATCGGGGTGCGGCTCAGCAGGCGACCAGGTTGTAGCCGCCCAGCGCCCACTCCCCCGTGTCCGCACGCTCCTCGAGCTCGACCCGCCCGCAGTTGGCGAGAGGCCGCAGGTCGTGGGCGGTGCCCACGGGCCAGCCGAGGAAGGCCACCACGCCGAGCCGGATGGACGCGCCGTGGGAGACCGCGACCGCGGTCTCACCGGGCCCGAGCGCACGGTCCAGGTCGCGGAGGGCGGCGACGTAGCGGGTGGCGACCGCGGCGACCGGCTCCGCCCCGGGAACGGCGTCCCACGCGCCGCGGCGGAAGGCGTCGTACCCCTCGGGGGACTTGGCAGCGAGCTCCTCGTGGGTCAGTCCCTGGTAGTCGCCGAGGTGGAACTCCCGCAGCCGGGCGTCGTACGACGCCGTCAGGCCGGTCTCCTTGACGAGCTCGTCGGCGGTCTGCCGGGCGCGGACGAGGTCGCTCGAGACCAGCAGCGAGGGCCGCAGGGCCGCGATCACCGGCGCGGCGGCGCGGGCCTGCTCGATGCCGGTGTCGTCGAGCCCGACGTCGCTCTGGCCCTGGATCCGGCTGCTGGCGTTCCACTCGGTGCGGCCGTGGCGGAGCAGCACGATCCGCCGGCACTGCCGGGCGTCAGCCACCGGAGCTGTCGGGGCCGTGGACCTCGGCGGGCAGGTCGATGCTGGGGCAGTCGCGCCAGAGCCGCTCGAGGGCGTAGAACTCGCGCTCCTCGGTGTGCTGGACGTGGATGACCACGTCGCCGTAGTCGAGCAGCACCCAGCGACCGTCGCGGTGGCCCTCGCGCCGGATCGGCTTGGCGCCGGCCTCGCGCAGCTTGTCCTCCACCTCCTCGACGATCGCCCGCACCTGGCGGTCGTTGGCGCCGGAGGCGAGGAGGAAGGCGTCGGTGATGGCGAGCTGCTCGCTGACGTCGAAGGCGAGCAGGTCGGTGGCGAGCTTGTCGGAGGCGGCGAGCGCGGCGGTCCGGATCAGCTCCACGGCGTGGTCGGTGGCTGTCATGGGTCTCCAGGTCAGGAACGAGGGTCGGGTGGCACCGGGCGGTAGAGCCCGTGCTTGTTGATGTACTGCACCACGCCGTCGGGCACGAGGTACCAGATGGGCTGCCCCATCTCCTGCCGCTGGCGGCACTCCGTGGAGGAGATGGCCAGCGCCGGGACCTCGACCATGGTGACGCGGTCGTGCGGGATCTTCGACAGCGTCGCCGGGTCCATGTCGGAGCCGGGCCGGGTGCAGCCGACGAAGTGCGCGAGCTCGAAGAGCTCCGCGGCGTCCCGCCAGCTGAAGATGTCGGTCAGCGCGTCCGCGCCGGTGATGAAGTACAGCTCGGCGTCGGGACGCTCGGCGTGCAGGTCGCGCAGCGTGTCGGTGGTGTACGTCGGCCCGCCGCGGTCGATGTCGACGCGGCTGACCGTGAACCGCGGGTTGGCCGCCGTCGCGATCACCGTCATCAGGTAGCGGTGCTCGGCGGGCGAGACCCGGCGGCCGGTCTTCTGCCACGGCTCCCCGGTGGGGACGAACACGACCTCGTCGAGGTCGAACCAGCCCTGGACCTCCGAGGCGGCGACCAGGTGGCCGTGGTGGATCGGGTCGAAGGTGCCGCCCATCACCCCGAGCCGGGTGGGGGCCTCCGACCCGGGCACGGACGGCTCAGCTGTGCTCGCGGCCGCCACCGAACCAGATCAGGCCGAGCAGCATCAGCAGCAGGATCGCCAGCACGCCGCCACCGATGAGCCACGGGCTCACGGCGGGCTCACCGTGCTCCTCGGCGGCACGGACGACGGCGAGGGCGGTCAGGCTGATCTGGCTGGGCATGGCCGTATGCTACCGAACCGATCCGTCGCCGACCGACTCGGTGGCCGGGTCAGTCACCGGGTCGATGGCCGGGTGAGGGGCCCGGTCAGTGGAGCGCCAGGTCGACGCCGAGGAAGAGCAGCGTGAACCGGACGGTGCGACCCAGGAAGACCGTCGGCACGAAGGCCCACAGCGGCATCTTGAGCAGCCCGCCGACGGCCGCCATCACCAGCAGCGGCGGCACCCCCGCGGAGGCCGCCAGGAACATCACCGCGGCGGCGTACCACGGTCGCCCGCGCATCCGGCTGACCCACTTCTCGTAGCCGGCCCGCACCTTCGGCTTGGCGAGCTTCTTCTGCGCCCACGCGGAGTCGATCCCCCGGCGGGCGGCCTCGTACCAGACGATCTTGCCGACCGTGGCGCCCGCGCCCGCGGCGATGCCGAGGGAGAGCGCGGCTGCGGTCCCGCCCTCCGCGGCGCCGGCGCCGAGGATGTAGACCTCGATGGGCAGGAACGGGATCAGGGCGGACGCGATGCTGATCGCAAACGTCGTCAGCCACAGGATCATGCCGGAGTCGTCCGATCCGGGGTCGCGCCCTCCGCCGCCGGCCGCTGGGGGACGGGGAGCCCGAGCTGGAGCAGCCACCGCAGGGAGACGCACTTGAGCACCAGCAGCGCGACCGCGATGATCAGGCCCAGCCACCACCAGCCGGTGACCAGGAGCAGCACGGCGAACAGCCCGGAGTTGGCTGCCTTCCCGAGCCGCGACCAGTTCCAGAGGTAGATCCGGCGGTCGATGACGTAGAAGTAGTTGGGGCTGCGGATCGGCCACGCCAGGTAGGCCAGCGACAGGAACATGTCGACGACCATGAACTCGAAGAGGTAGACCGCCACCGGGATCGCGATCAGCTCCATCGGCTCGTCGCCGAAGAAGGGCTCGGGCTGGAGCCAGGCGAGGCCGATGTAGAACGCGCCGCAGCTGAGGCGGTCGCAGATCATGTCGATCAGCCCGCCCATCCGGGTCTCGCAGTCGAACCGGCGGGCCCACTCGCCGTCGAGGGTGTCGCCCACCCAGTAGGTCACCAGCCCGGCGACCAGCAGGGTCAGGCTGCCGTCGTAGGCGCCCCACATCGAGAGCACGAGGGTGGCCACCGTGCGCAGGAGAGTGAGGACGGTGGCCCCGGTGAAGAGCCGTTCGGCGGAGGGATCGGCGTAGATCCGCTCCGGGGGGCCTGCCATGGGCGCAACCTATCGCGGCGCGGTGGCCGTTGCGTGCACCGGTGGCTAACGGATGTGTCCGTCGCCGATCACGACGTACTTCGTCGACGTCATCTCGGGCAGACCCATCGGGCCGCGGGCGTGCAGCTTCTGGGTGCTGATGCCGATCTCGGCGCCGAAGCCGAACTCGCCGCCGTCGGTGAACCGGGTCGAGGCGTTGACCAGGACGGCGGCGGAGTCGACCTCGGCGACGAACCGGCGGGCGGCGCCCTGGTCCTCGGTCACGATCGCGTCGGAGTGCCCGCTCGACCAGCGACGGATGTGGTCCAGCGCCGTGTCGAGGTCGGGTACGACGCGAGCGGCGATGTCGAGCGAGAGGTACTCCGCGGACCAGTCGTCGTCGGTCGCGGGCACCACCCCGGCGAAGGAGCCGAACGCGGCGTCGCCGTGGATGGTGACGTCGCGCTCCTGCAGCGCCCGGACCACCCGCGGCAGGAAGGTGTCCGCGACGTCGGCGTGCACGAGCAGCGACTCCGCGGAGTTGCACACGCTCGTGCGCTGGGTCTTGGCGTTGAGGGCGATGGCGAGCGCCTTGTCGAGGTCGGCCGCGCGGTCGACGTACACGTGGCAGTTGCCGACGCCGGTCTCGATGACGGGCACCGTGGACTCCTCGACCACCGACTGGATGAGCCCCGCTCCCCCGCGCGGGATCAGCACGTCGACGTGACCGCGTGCCCGCATCAGCGCCTTGACGCTGTCGTGGGTCTCACCCGGGACCAGCTGCACGACGTCGGGGTCGAGGCCGGACGCCGAGATCGCGTCGCGGAGCACCGAGACGATCGCGGCGTTGCTGGACCGGGCCGACGACGAGCCGCGCAGCAGCACGGCGTTGCCGGACTTGAGGCAGATGCCCGCGGCGTCGGCGGTGACGTTGGGGCGGGCCTCGTAGATCATGCCGACCACGCCGAACGGCACGCGGACCTGGCGCAGCTCCAGGCCGTTGGCCAGCACGCTGCCCCGCACCACCTCGCCGACCGGGTCGGCGAGGCCCGCCACGTCGCGCAGGCCCTGGGCCATGCCCGCGAGCCGGTCGTCGGTCAGCCGGAGCCGGTCGACGATGTTGGCGGGCGTGCCGCCGCTCTCCGCGCGCGCGACGTCGTCGGCGTTGCCGGAGAGCACCTCCTCGGCACGAGCCACCAGCGCGTCGGCCATCGCGTGCAGCGCGGCGTCCTTCTCGGCCCGGGTGGCGAGGGCGAGGCTGCGGCCGGCCGCGCGGGCGCGGGCGGCGACGGCGAGGACGTCGTCAGTGATGCTCACCGGTCCAGATTAGTGCGCGAGCGCCCCGCCCGGATGACCGGACGGGGCGCTCGGACGGACTGGTGCCCGACGTGCGGGCTCAGCCCTTGCGCTTCTCGATCTCCGAGGTCACGGCCGGGAGGACCGAGTGGAGGTCCCCGACGACGCCGAAGTCGACCAGCTCGAAGATCGGCGCCTCCTCGTCCTTGTTGACGGCCACGATGGTCTTCGAGGTCTGCATGCCGGCGCGGTGCTGGATGGCGCCGGAGATGCCGTTGGCGACGTAGAGCTGCGGCGACACCGTCTTGCCGGTCTGGCCGACCTGGAAGGTGTGCGGCTTCCAGCCGGAGTCGACCGCGGCGCGGGAGGCACCCACGGCGGCGCCGAGCGCGTCGGCGAGTCCCTCCACCGCGGTGAAGTCGCCGCCGGTGCCGCGGCCGCCGGAGACCACGATCGCGGCCTCGGTGAGCTCGGGCCGGCCGGTCGACTGGCGGGGCTGCGAGGCGACGATCTGCGCGGTCTTCGCGGCGTCGGAGATCGTCGGCGCGAACTCCTCGACAGCGCCGCTGCCGGCGCCCTCCTCGGGAGCCGCCGCGTTGGGCTTCACGGTGATGATCGGCGTGCCCTTGGTGACCTTGGCGTCGACGGTGTAGTTGCCGGCGAACACCGACTGCGTCGTGACGATCTCGCCGCCGTCGGCCTTGACGTCGACGGCGTCGGTGATCACGCCGGAGGAGAGCTTGATCGCGAGCCGGGCCGCGATCTCCTTGCCGTCGGAGGTCGAGGGCACCAGGATCGCCGCGGGCGACGCCTTCTCGGCCAGCTGCTGGAGCACCTCCGCCTTCGGGGCGACGAGGTAGCCCTTGATCTCCGCGTCGTCGACGACGTAGACCTTCTCGGCGCCGTACTTCTTCACCGCCTCGGCGACGTCGGAGGACTTGTCGGCACCGCCGATGAACACGGCGGAGGGCTCGCCGATGCGCTTGGCGATGGCCAGGAGCTCGTAGGTGGGCTTGCGGACTGCACCGTCGACGTGGTCGACGAGCACCAAGACTTCGGACATGGTCTTCAGTTCCTCGTTTCCTGGCTTCTCAGATGAACTTCTTGGACGCGAGGAACTCGACCAGCGCGGTGGCGCCCGATCCGTCCTCGTCCTTGACGATCTCGCCGGCCGTCCGCGGGGGACGCTCGGTCACGGACTCCACGGCGGTCCAGGCGGCGTCGAGGCCGACGTCGCCCGGCTCCACGCCGAGGTCGGACAGCGCGAGGGTCTCCAGCGGCTTCTTCTTCGCCGCCATGATGCCCTTGAAGGACGGGTAGCGGGCCTCGCCGGACTGGTCGGTCACCGACAGGACCAGCGGCAGGGTGGCGCCGATGACCTCGGTCGCCGAGTCGCTGTCGCGCTTGATCCGGACCTGGTCGCCCTGCGTCTCGACGACCGACGCCAGCGTCACCTGCGGCAGGTTCAGCCGCTCGGCGAGCATCGCCGGGACGATGCCCATGGAGCCGTCCGTCGAGGCCATGCCGCACATCACGATCTCGGGCGTGCCGACCTTCTCGATGGCCTTGGCGAGCACCAGCGAGGTGGCGATCGCGTCGGAGCCGGCGATCGCGTCGTCCTGCACGTGGACGGCCTTGTCGGCGCCCATCTGGAGGGCCTTGCGCACGGCGGCCTCGGCCTCGGCGGGACCCACGGTGAGGGCGGTGACGGTCACCTCCTCGTCGGCCCGCTTCTCCTTGATCTGGAGCGCCTGCTCGACGGCGTACTCGTCGAGCTCGGAGAGGAGGCCGTCGACACCGACCCGGTCGACGGTGTTGTCCGCCTCGAACTTCCGGTCTGCGGTCGCGTCGGGAACGTACTTCACAAGGACGACAATGTTGGAGAGTGTCATGGTTGTGGCCGGACCGGCCCCTTCCTGTGCTTCGTGAGCCCTGCGCGGAGATCCGGCACAGGGAACAACTGTGGTCCGCTAGAGGACAGCGTTGGGCAGGTTACCGCCCGGTTTCACGCCGCGGAAACCGCACCTGCGTGGACTACCTCACACCCATGCAGCGTCGAGGCGAACGTCACGGACGGACGAGCCGCTCGAGGATCCGCCCGATGACCAGGTAGACCACGGCGGCGATGCCGTAGTTGAACAGCGCGTCCTTGACCTGGGCGTTGTCGCCGGTGAACCGCTTCACCGGGTTGTCCAGGTCGAAGAACCCGAGGTCGACCGCGTCGGCGAGCCGACGGACCAGCTCGACCAGCGTGTTGTCCTCGTTGGCCTCGAGGGCGAAGGTGAACGCGGCGACCGCGAGGATCAGCGCGAGGGTCATGCAGAGGATCCACACGGCGCGGGCCACGAGGTCTCGGATCCGCGCTCCGGTGAGCGCGCGACTCGGCGTCGTGGTCTGCGTGTCCTTGTCGGCCACTGCGATCACCGTCCTTCGAAGGTGGCCTTGCCCGGCCCGTTCTCGATGAAGGATTGCATGCCGACCGCCCGGTCGTCCGTAGCGAAGGCAGAAGCGAAGTGCTGGCGCTCGATCTGGAGCCCGGTCTCGAGGTCCGCCTCGAGTCCTCGGTCGACCGACTCCTTGACCGCGCGCAGGGCGTACGGCGCCGCCGTGGCGAACTGCGCCGCCCACCGCACGGCCTCGGCGTAGACCTCCCCCGCCGGCAGCACCCGGTCGACCAGACCGATCCGGAGCGCCTCCTCGGCCTTCACGAACCGCCCGGTGAACAGCAGGTCCTTGGCCCGGCTCGGGCCGACCAGCCGCGGCAGCCGCTGCGTGCCGCCGGCTCCCGGAATGATCCCGAGCAGCACCTCGGGCTGCCCGAGCACGGCGTTGTCGGCCGCGAACCGCACGTCGGCCGCCAGGGCGAGCTCGCAGCCGCCTCCGAGGGCATAGCCGTTGACCGCCGCGACGACCGGCTTGGGGATCCGCGCAACCGAGGTGACCGCGCCCTGCAGCGCCTCGACCCGGTCGACCATGTCGGTGTAGGACATGGTCGCCATCTCCTTGACGTCGTTGCCGGCGGCGAAGACCTTCTCACCGCCCCACACCACGACGGCGCGCACGTCCTTGCGCTCGGTCGCCTCGGCCGCCGCGAGGGTCAGCTCGTCCTGGACCTGGAGGCTGATCGCGTTCATCTTCGGCCGGTCGAGCCGGATCGTCCCCACCCCGTCGGCAACGTCCAGGCGGACGAACTCGCTGGTCATCTGATCCCTCTCGTGTGATCGACGGACGCGCGTACGGACGCATTGTGCCGCGCGGTACCCGTTCGCCAGCCGCGGAACCAGCAGTTGGGCACAATGACCAGAGTGACCCCTGTGCTCTGGCGCTCGCTCGGTGACCGCGCTCCCGTCTGGCCGGGACGGAACTGGCCGCTCGGTGCGACGTGGACGCCGGAGTCGACGAACTTCGCCGTCCACGCCCCCAACGCGACGGCCGTCTGGCTGTGCATCTTCGACGAGGAGGGCGGCGAGAAGCGCCACCAGTTCACCGAGCAGTCGCTCGGCATCTGGCACGGCGCACTGCCGGGGATCGCGCCCGGCACCCGCTACGGCTACCGCGTCGACGGCCCGTGGGACCCCGAGCACGGCATGCGCTTCAACCCGAAGAAGCTGCTGCTCGACCCCTACGCCCTCGCCGTCTCCGGAACGACCACGCCGGGCGGCGACCTGCTCGGCTACCGGGTCGACGACCCGACGAAGCCGAGCGACCGCGACTCCGCCGACGCCACCGCCCGCAGCGTCGTGGTGGCACCGCTCTTCGACTGGGAGGGCGACACACCGATGCGCCGGCGCTGGCGCGACACGGTCATCTACGAGCTGCACGTGAAGGGGTTCACCCAGCTCAACGAGCGGATCCCCGAGGACCTGCGCGGGACCTACGCCGGGCTCGCGCATCCGCGCGCCATCGACTACCTGCGCGACCTCGGGATCACGGCGGTCGAGCTGCTGCCGGTGCACCAGTACTTCTCGGAGCCGATGCTGCTCGAGCGCGGGCTCACGAACTACTGGGGCTACAACTCGCAGTGCTACTTCGCACCACACGGCGCCTACAGCGCGTCCGGCGACCGTGGCCAGCAGGTCACCGAGTTCAAGTCGATGGTCAAGGCGCTGCACCGCGCCGGCATCGAGGTGATCCTCGACGTGGTCTACAACCACACCGCGGAGGCGGGGCCGATGGGCCCCACCCTGTCGTTCCGCGGGCTGGACGACCGCGGGTTCTACCGCCGGGTGCCGCCGGCGAAGGGCAAGCCCGACGGGCCGCGCTCGCGGTACGACGACACCTACTGGGACGTCACCGGCTGCGGCAACACCGTGAACTCGGAGTCCCCGCCCGCGCTGCGGCTGATCCTCGACTCCCTGCGCTACTGGGTCACCGAGATGCACGTCGACGGGTTCCGGTTCGACCTGATGTCGGCGCTGAGCCGCACCGGCACGGAGGTCGACATGGCCTGCAAGCTGCTCACCGCGATCGGCCAGGACCCGGTGCTGCGGCACGCGAAGCTGATCGCCGAGCCGTGGGACGTGTCGATGGACGGCTACCTCGTGGGCCGGATGCCGCCGCCGTGGGTGGAGTGGAACGACCAGTTCCGCGACACGATGCGCGACTTCTGGCGGGGCCATTCCCACGGCGTGCGCACGGTCGCGACCCGGCTGGCGGGGTCCTCGGACCTGTACGCCGACGACGGCCGCTCCGCCTACAACTCGGTCAACTTCGTCACCGCCCACGACGGCTTCACCGTGCGCGACCTGGTCTCCTACGACCGCAAGCACAACCAGGCGAACGGCGAGGACAACCGCGACGGGACCGACGACAACCGGTCCTGGAACCACGGCACCGAGGGCGAGACCGACGACCCGGAGATCCGCGCGCTGCGGCGGCGGCAGGCGGCCAACCTGATGCTCACGCTCTGCCTGTCCAACGGCGTGCCGATGCTGACGGCCGGCGACGAGCGCGGCCGGACGCAGGGAGGCAACAACAACGCCTACTGCCAGGACAACGAGATCTCCTGGTTCGACTGGAGCGGCGACGACGCGTGGCTCGACGTCTACGACCTGGTCCGCAAGGCGCTCCGGCTGCGGCAGTCGCACGCGACCCTGACGCAGCGGAACTGGTTCGAGGGCCGGCCGACGATGGTCGGTGGACCGAAGGACCTCGCGTGGCTGCATCCCAGCGGCCGGGAGATGACCGAGGACGACTGGCACGACGGGTCCCTGCGGACGGTCGGCATGTTCCTGTCCGGCAAGCCGCTGCGCGAGCCGGGGCCGCGCGGCGAGCAGCTGGTCGACTCCTCGTTCCTGCTGTGGTTCCACGCCGGCGACCAGCCGGTCGACGTCCACCTGCCGGAGAACGACTGGGTGCGCCGTGGCCGGGTGGTGCTGTCCACGGACCCGGACCTCGAGACCGACTCACCGGTCGACATCGGCGGTGAGCTCAAACTCGGCCCTCGCTGCGTCGTGGTCCTGCAGGAGGTCGAGCCGCCCGCCTGAGCCGGCGGCCCGCCCGGGCGCCGCGGCGCTCAGGCCGACGTGACGACCCCGAGCTCGGCGGGCGCGACCAGCAGCGGGTGGGTCGGCACCACCCGCACGGTGTAGCCGAACGGACCGGACCGCCCGAGCGCCACCTCGCCGTCGAAACGGTGCCGCCCGCCGTCGTACGACTCGGCGAACGTCAGCGGGGTCACCGTGCTGTCGACGATGACGTCCTCGGCGTCGACCCGGCCGTGCACCAGCTGCACCTGCACGTCGCTTGGAGCCAGCTCCCCCAGGGCGACGTGGCACCGCACCGTCATCACCGTGCCGACCTCGACCGCGTCGCCGAAGCCCTCCGTCTCGACGTGCTCCACGCGCACGTCGGTCCAGCGGGAGCGCACCCGGCTCTTCCACGCCGCCAGGTCGCGCGGCGCCGCCTCGTCGGCGGCCAGGGCGCGGGCGTTGCGCGCGGCCGGCGCATAGAGCTGGTCGACGTAGTCGCGCACCATCCGGCTCGCGAGCACCTTCGGGCCGAGCGAGGACCAGGTGTGGCGCAGCATCTCCACCCAGCGGACGGGCACGCCCTCGTCGTCGCGGTCGTAGAAGCGGGGCGCGACCTCGGTCTCGATCAGGTCGTAGAGCGCGGCGGCCTCGAGGTCGTCACGCTTGTCCGGGTCGTCCACGCCGTCGGCGGACGGGATCGGCCAGCCGAACTCCGGCTCGTACCACTCGTCCCACCAGCCGTCGAGGATGGAGAGGTTGAGGCCACCGTTGAGAGCGGCCTTCATGCCCGAGGTGCCGCAGGCCTCATAGGGGCGCAGCGGGTTGTTCAGCCACACGTCGCAGCCGGGATACAGCGGCTGGGCGAGGGCGATGTCGTAGTTGGGCAGGAACACGATCCGGTGGCGGACGTCGTGGGCGTCGGCGAACCGGACGAGCTCCTGGATCAGGCGCTTGCCGCCGTCGTCGGCCGGATGCGCCTTCCCCGCGACGACCAGCTGGACCGGCCGGTCCGGGTGCAGCAGCAGCGCCCGGAGCCGGTCGGGGTCGCGCAGCATCAGCGTCAGCCGCTTGTACGACGGCACCCGACGCGCGAAGCCGATGGTCAGCACGTCCGGGTCGAGCGCACCGTCGACCCACGCCATCTCGGTGGCCGTGGCGCCGCGCTTCTCGCACGAGCGCCGCAGGCGCCGCCGGGCGTCGTCGACCAGCCGCTGCCGCAGCACCCGCTTCGTCGACCAGACCTCCGTCGCGGGCACCTTGTCGAAGGCCGCCCAGAACGCCTCGGCGTCGTCGCCCTCCGGGTCGGCCCCCTGGGCGGCGGCCAGGCCGATCACCTCGTCGGCCACCCAGGTCGGGGCGTGCACGCCGTTGGTGATCGACGTGATCGGCACCTCGGCCTCGTCGAACGCCGGCCACAGGCCGTTGAACATGCCCCGGCTCACGTGACCGTGCAGCTGCGACACCCCGTTGGCGCGCTGGGCGAGCCGGAAGCCCATCACCGCCATGTTGAACACCGAGGGGTCACCGCCGTCGTAGTCCTCGGCTCCGAGGTCGAGCACCCGGTCGCACGGCACGCCGGGAGTGGCGCCCCGGTCGCCGAAGTACTGCTCGACGAGCGTGCGCGGGAACCGGTCGATGCCGGCCGGCACCGGCGTGTGGGTGGTGAACACCGTCGAGGCGCGGCCGACCTCCACCGCGGTGGCGAAGTCGAGCTGCGGCCCCGACGGGTCGGCGGTCAGCTCCCGGATCCGCTCCACGCCGAGGAACCCGGCGTGACCCTCGTTGGTGTGGAAGACCTCCGGCTCCGGCGCGCCGGTGATGCGGGAGTAGGCACGCAGGGCCCGCACCCCGCCCACACCGAGCAGCAGCTCCTGGCGCAGCCGGTGCTCGGTGTTGCCGCCGTAGAGCCGGTCGGTGATCTGGGCGTAGTGGTCGGGGTTGCCCTCGACGTCGGTGTCGAGCAGGAGCAGCGGCACCCGGCCCACCGAGGCCACCCAGATCCGGGCGAGCAGGTCGGGCCCGTCGGGCATCCGGATCGCGATGGTGGCCCGCGCGCCGTCCCGCTCGAGGAGGGGCGAGAGGGGCAGTCCGTCGGGGTCGAGCACGGGGTAGGTCTCCACCTGCCAGCCCTCGTGGGAGAGGGCCTGCTTGAAGTAGCCGTGGCGGTAGAGCAGGCCGACGCCGACGATCGGGACGCCGAGGTCGCTCGCCGCCTTCAGGTGGTCGCCGGCCAGGATGCCGAGGCCGCCGGAGTACTGCGGCAGCACGGCGGTGATGCCGAACTCCGGTGAGAAGTAGGCGATCGACCGCGGCCAGGTCGCGTCCGGCCGCTCGGCCTGCGCCCGCTGGTACCACCGGTCCTCCGAGAGGTACGACGCGAGGTCGGCCCGCACCGCGGCGACCCGCTGGACGAAGGACTCGTCGGTGGCCAGCTGCTCCCACCGGTCCGCGGGCACCTCGCCGAGGAGCCGCACCGGGTCGCGGCCGGTGCTCTGCCACAGATCGGGGTCGGCGGCGTGGAACAGGTCCTGGGTGGCGCGGTCCCACGACCATCGGAGGTTGGCGGCGAGCTCACCGAGAGCGGCGAGGGGCGCCGGGAGGACAGGACGGACCGTGAATCGCCGGATCGCACGCATGGCGTCGACGGTAGCCAACCCCGCTTGAACGTTCCAAGGTCGTCGCGATGACGCTGCCGTAACGACCCGCGGTGGGTGGCGTTGAGCGGTGCAGGCGGACGAGGCGGAGTCATGGGGGCCGCCTCGTCCGCCCCACGTCCTAGGGTGAGAGCCGATGAGCACCTCTGCCCTCCGCTCGGTCGCCGAGCACCAGCGCCACGTCGCCGCACTCGTCGCGCCGAGCGGCCCGCTCGGCACCGAGCGCATCCGGTCGGCGGACGCGCGCGGCCGCGTGCTGGCGGTCGCCGTGACGGCCGAGGAGCCGCTCCCCTCCTTCGCCAACTCCGCGATGGACGGCTACGCCGTCCGGGCCGCCGACGTCGCCGGCGCCGCCGAGCACGCCCCGGTCCGGCTGCCCGTCGCCGGCGACGTCCCTGCCGGGGCGCCCGTCGCCCGGCTCGAGCCGCGGACCGCGCTGCGGATCATGACGGGCGCGCCGCTGCCCGACGGCGCCGACGCGGTCGTCGAGGTCGAGGCCACCGACGGCGGCACCGGGACGGTGGAGATCCGCGCGGCGCGCGAGGCGGGCCGCTTCGTGCGAGCCGCCGGCAGCGACGTCGCCGTCGGCCAGGAGGTGGTGACCTCGGGCACCGTGCTGGGCCCGGCCCAGGTCGGGGTGCTGGCCGCGCTCGGGGTCGCGGAGGTCGTGGTGCACCGGCGCCCCCGGGTGCTCGTCTGCTCCACCGGCTCGGAGCTGGCGGAGCATCCCGAGCCCGGGTCCGGCAAGATCCGCGACGCCAACGGCGCGCTGCTCGCGGCGGCGGTGGAGGAGGCCGGCGGTGCCGCCGTACGCCGGCTGTGGGTGGCCGACGACGTGCCGGCCTTCCTCGAGCTGCTGGAGCGCGAGCTGGCCGGTGGCGACGTCGACCTGGTGCTCACCTCCGGCGGGGTCAGCGCCGGTGCCTACGAGGTCGTCAAGGACGGTCTCGGACCGCGCGGCGTGGAGTTCGTGAAGGTCGGGATGCAGCCCGGCATGCCCCAGGGGTCGGGGCGCTTCGCGGGGGTTCCCGTGGTCTGCCTGCCGGGCAACCCGGTGAGCGCGCTGACGTCGTTCGAGGTCTTCGTGCGTCCCGCCCTGCGCCGGGCCCTCGGCCACCCCCGTCCCGATCGGCCGGTGGTGCGGGCCGCGCTGACCGAGCCCCTGACGCCGCTGGGGGGCAAGCGGCAGCTCCGGCGCGCCCGCCTGGACCGCCGGGCCGGGACCGTGCAGCCCTGGGGCCCGCCCGGCTCGAGCTTCCTCGGCTGGTTCGCCGGCGCCGACGCGCTGATCGACCTCCCGGCGGACGGCGAGCCGCTCGCCGCCGGCGCCCGGGTCGACGTCTGGGACCTCACCAGCGGCTGAGGCACCCCGGTCGAGCGGCTGGTCCTTGCGTGCCCTTGAACCGCCCCTGTTGGGTGGGGGCATGGTCGGACGCATCCCCGTGATCGACGTGATGCCCCTCGTCGAAGCCGGTCCGTCGCACGGACGCCTGCCTGCGAAGGCGAGCGTCGGCGAGCCGTTCCCCATCAGCGCGACCGTGTTCCGGGAGGGGCACGACAAGCTCGGCGCCGAGGCCGTGCTGGTCGCGCCCGACGGAAGCCGTCGCCCGCCGGTGCGGATGACGATGCTGCCGGCCGCCGACCGGCACACCGTCGACCGCTACCAGGCGTGGGTAACCGCGGACAAGGTCGGCGACTGGGCGTTCGAGGTGCACGCCTGGTCCGACCCGGTCGCGACGTGGCAGCACGCCGCCGGCATCAAGATCCGCGCCGGCGTGGACGTGGAGCTGATGTTCGCCGAGGGCCGCCTGCTCCTCGAGCGGATCGTCGCGGCGGGCGACCTGACACCCGACGAGCTCGGCGTCGTGCGCGCGGCGGTGGCCGCCGTCGACGACACCGACCGGCCGGTCGCCGCCCGGCTCGCCCAGCTCGAGTCGCCGGACCTCCAGGCCGTGCTCCTCGCGCACCCACTGCGCGACCTGCTCAGCGTCGAGGGGCCCTTCCCCGTCTTCGTCGACCGGCCCCGGGCGCTCTTCGGCAGCTGGTACGAGCTCTTCCCGCGGTCGGAGGGCGCCCACGTCGACCCCAAGACCGGCGAGGTGGTCAGCGGGACCTTCCGCACCGCGGCCGAGCGGCTCCCGGCCGTGGCCCGGATGGGCTTCGACGTGGTCTACCTCCCGCCGATCCACCCGATCGGCGAGGTCAACCGCAAGGGACCCAACAACGCGGTGCTCCCCGAGGGCGAGACGGCACCGCCGGAGTGGACCGGCTCCCCGTGGGCGATCGGCAGCAGGCTCGGCGGCCACGACGCCGTCCACCCCGACCTCGGCACGATCGACGACTTCGACCACTTCGTGGCCACGGCCCAGGAGCACGGGCTGGAGGTGGCACTCGACCTCGCCCTGCAGTGCGCGCCCGACCACCCCTGGGTCAGCGAGCACCCGGAGTGGTTCACCACCCGCGCGGACGGCTCGATCGCCTTCGCCGAGAACCCCCCGAAGAAGTACCAGGACATCTACCCGCTGAACTTCGACAACGACCCCGAGGGGCTCGCCAACGAGGTGCTGCGGGTGGTGCGCCACTGGATGGACCACGGGGTCCGGATCTTCCGCGTCGACAACCCCCACACCAAGCCGGTGGCCTTCTGGCAGTGGCTGCTCGCGGAGGTGCGTCGTACCGACCCCGACGTGCTGTTCCTCTCCGAGGCGTTCACCAAGCCGCCCATGCTGCAGACCCTGGGCGCCGTCGGGTTCCACCAGTCCTACACCTACTTCACGTGGCGCACCGAGAAGCCCGACGTCGAGGCCTACCTGCGCGAGGTGTCCACCGAGTCCGCCCACCGGGTGCGGCCGAACTTCTTCGTGAACACCCCCGACATCCTGCACGAGTTCCTGCAGTACGGCGGCCCGGCGGCCTTCAAGATCCGCGCGGTGCTCGCCGCGATGTCGTCGCCGAGCTGGGGCATGTACGCCGGCTACGAGCTCTACGAGCACGTCGCGGTGCGGCCCGGCAGCGAGGAGTACCTCGACTCGGAGAAGTACCAGATCCGGATCCGCGACTGGTCGACGCAGAACTCGCTGGCGCCGTACGTCACCCGGCTCAACACGCTGCGTCGCGGGCACCCGGCCCTGCAGCTGCTCCGCAACCTCACCGTCCACGAGACCGACGAGGACCACGTCGTCTGCTTCAGCAAGGTGGCCACCGGCAGCGGCGCGCCGGCCGGCCCGACCGACCGCGTGATCGTCGTGCTCAACCTCGACCCCCACCAGGTCCGGGAGACGATGGTGCACATCGACCTCGCCGCGCTCGGCCTCCCGCCGGGCAGCTCCTTCACCGTGCACGACGAGCTCAGCGGCGCGGAGTGGACCTGGGGCGAGCACAACTACGTGAGACTCGACCCGCAGGAGGAACCTGCCCACGTGCTGGTCGTGAAGGGGGTCCGATGACCGAGCTGTCGTCAGCGTCGTCGGCCCGCCGCGACTCGATCGTCCTCAACAGCGAGCCGGAGTGGTACCGCACCGCGGTGTTCTACGAGGTGCTGGTCCGGTCGTTCCGCGACTCCAACGCCGACGGCACCGGCGACTTCAAGGGGCTGACGGAGAAGCTCGACTACCTCGAGTGGCTGGGCGTGGACTGCCTGTGGGTGCCGCCGTTCTTCACCTCGCCGCTGCGCGACGGCGGCTACGACGTCAGCGACTACACCGGCATCCTCCCCGAGTGCGGCACCGTCGACGACTTCCAGGAGTTCCTCGACGAGGCCCACAAGCGCGGCATCCGCGTCATCGTCGACTTCGTCATGAACCACACCAGCGACCAGCACCCGTGGTTCCAGGCGTCGCGCACCGACCCCGACGGGCCCTACGGCGACTTCTACGTCTGGTCCGACACCGACGAGCTCTACCAGGACGCGCGGATCATCTTCGTCGACACCGAGCCCTCCAACTGGACCTGGGACCCGGTGCGCGGGCAGTACTACTGGCACCGGTTCTTCCACCACCAGCCGGACCTCAACTTCGACAACCCCAAGGTCCACGAGGCGATCCTGGACGCGCTCAAGTTCTGGCTCGACATGGGTCTCGACGGCTTCCGCCTCGACGCGGTGCCCTACCTCTACGAGCGGCCGGGCACGAACGGCGAGAACCTGCCCGAGACCCACGACTTCCTTCGCAAGGTCCGCAAGTACGTCGACGACAACTTCCCCGGGCGCGTGCTGCTCGCCGAGGCCAACCAGTGGCCGGCCGACGTGGTCGACTACTTCGGCAAGGGCGACGAGTGCCACATGTGCTTCCACTTCCCGGTGATGCCGCGCATCTTCATGGCGGTGCGGCGAGAGTCGCGGTTCCCGATCTCGGAGATCCTCGATCAGACCCCGGAGATCCCCGACGGGTGCCAGTGGGGCATCTTCCTGCGCAACCACGACGAGCTGACCCTGGAGATGGTCACCGACGAGGACCGCGACTACATGTGGGGCGAGTACGCCAAGGACCCCCGGATGAAGGCCAACATCGGCATCCGGAGGCGGCTGGCTCCCCTGCTGGACAACGACACGAACCAGATCGAGCTGTTCACCGCCCTGCTGCTGTCGCTGCCCGGCTCACCCGTCCTGTACTACGGCGACGAGATCGGGATGGGCGACAACATCTGGCTCGGTGACCGCGACGGCGTGCGGACCCCCATGCAGTGGACGCCCGACCGCAACGCCGGCTTCTCCTCGGCGACCCCCGGCAAGCTGCACCTGCCGACCATCCAGGACCCGGTCTACGGCTACCAGAGCGTGAACGTCGAGGCGGAGCTGGAGAACCCGTCGTCGCTGCTGCACTGGACCCGCCGGATGATCCACATCCGGCGCAAGCACCAGGCGTTCGGCCTGGGCACCTTCGCCGACCTCGGTGGCTCCAACCCGACCGTGCTCAGCTACGTCCGGGCCTGCGGCGGGCCCGACCGGCCCGGTGAGGACGACGACGTGATCCTCTGCGTCAACAACCTCTCCCGGTTCCCCCAGCCCGTCGAGCTCGACCTGCGGCGCTGGGAGGGCCGGGTGCCGGTGGAGCTGCTCGGCGGCGTGCCGTTCCCGCGCATCGGCGAGCTCCCCTACCTGCTGACCCTGAGCGGGCACGGCTTCTACTGGTTCCGCCTGACCGATCCCGAGACGACGGGGAGGCCTGTCCTGTGATGGCTGACACCGACGATGCGCACACCTTCCCCGCCCTGCGGGAGTACCTCGGCCGGGCCCGCTGGTTCGGCGGCAAGGGCCGCTCCTTCGACGTCACCCGCGTCCAGCGGCTCGGTGTCGTCGGTCCCGCCGACGCGACGGAGCCACGGGTCGTCGTCCAGCTGGTGGAGGTGACCTACGACGAGCCCGGCGGTCCGGAGACCGAGCTCTACCAGGTGCCCCTCGCGCTCTATCGCGACCCGCAGGAGCGCCTCGACCATGCCTCGGTCGGCCGCTGGGAGGACCCCGAGCTCGGTGACGTGATCGCCTACGACGCGCCCAGCGACCGCGAGGCGATGGCGCGCTACCTCGCGTCGTTCGGCGGCGCCGACCACGACGGGGCTCTCGCCTTCCGCCTGGTCGAGGGCAGCGAGCTCGACCTCACCGCCCCGGGCACCCTCTTCAGCGGCGAGCAGTCCAACTCCTCGATCCTGTTCGGGGAGGACGCGGTGATGAAGATCTTCCGGAAGCTGACGCCGGGCGAGAACCCCGACATCACCACCCACCAGGTGCTCACCGAGGCCGGATCCACGCACGTCGCGCATCTCTACGGCTGGATCGAGAGCGGCGACCTGCACCTGGCGATGCTCCAGCAGTTCCTGCGCACCGCGAGCGACGGCTGGGACCTGGCGCTCGCCAGCGTTCGCGACCTCTTCGCGGAGGCCGACCTGCACGCCGAGGAGGTCGGCGGCGACTTCGCCGGCGAGTCGGCCCGACTCGGCGAGGCGCTGCGCGAGGTGCACGAGCAGCTTCGCGCGTCCTTCCCGACCGCCACCATCGGGGCCGGCGACGTCGCCGACACGATGACCCGGCGGCTGCACGAGGCGATCGAGATCGTTCCCGACCTCGAGCAATACGCCGACGGCGCCCGCGCCGTGTTCGACGCCATGCGCGGTCTGGGCGAGATCCCGGTGCAGCGCGTGCACGGCGACCTCCACCTCGGTCAGACCCTGCGCACGGTGGCGGGCTGGAAGCTCGTGGACTTCGAGGGCGAGCCGGCGAAGCCCCTCGCCGAGCGGCTGCTGCCCGACAGCCCGTGGCGCGACGTCGCCGGGATGACCCGCTCCTTCGACTACGCGCCCCACGCCGTGGCGGAGTCGATGCCCGAGGACGACGAGGACGTCATCCACCAGCGGGCCCACCGCGCCGACGAGTGGGCACGGCGCAACCGCAAGGCGTTCCTGGCGTCGTACTGCGGCGAGGGCGGGCTGACCGACGAGGACCGGACGCTGCTGACGGCGTACGTCCTGGACAAGGCGGTCTACGAGTGCGTCTACGAGGCGCGCAACCGGCCCACCTGGCTGCCCATCCCGCTGGCTGCCTTCGGCCGGCTGACCGAGAGCTGATCTGCACCGGACCTGCACGGTTCGTGCGCCCGTCCTGCGCACTCGGGCGCCTAGCGTTGCTGCATGAGCACTGCGAAGACCTACTACGGCCTCGGCGTGCTGGTGGCGCTGGGCACCGTGTTCGTGATCCTCTTCGGGATCGCCGCGCTCGGCATCGTGGGGGACGGCGGTCCGCCCGACCTGCTCTACGTCGGCGCACTGGTCGTCGGGCTGGTCGGCGCCGGCATCGCCCGGTTCCGCGCAGGCGGGATGACGCTCGCCCTCGCTGCCGCCGCTGGGTGCACCATCCTCGCCGCGGTGGTGGCCGTCGGGGCCGGGCTGCACGACGACGCGCCGGCCACCGACGTGTTCTGGCTGAGCGGCGGGTTCGCCGCGATGTTCGGCCTCTCCGCGTGGCTCTTCTCGCGGGCCGAGGCCGTCCGGCCTGGCTGACCCGCGGGCCGCTCCCCCGGGCTCAGACCACCGCTGCGACCAGGCTCGCCACCAGGACCAGCGGCAGCGAGACCACGGCGCCGAGCGAGGTCGCCATGGTCAGGGTCTTCAGGCTGCCCTTGGTGGAGAGGTCGAGGAGCGTGCTGAACATCCAGAAGAAGTTGCTGTTGACGTGGAGCGCGAACATCGCGCCGGACGCGATGGCGAGCGCGATCACGACCGGGTCCACGCCCAGCGACCCGACGATCGGCGAGATGATGCCGGCCGCCGTGATCGCGCCCACCGAGACCGAGCCGATCGCGAAGTGCAGCACCGCGGCGATCAGCCAGGCCAGCAGGATGCTGATGATCACCGGCGCGCTCTCGTCCACCGAGAACAGGTCCTCCAGCGTCTTGTCCATGCCGCTCTCGGCGATGACGGCCCCGAGCGACCCGCCGACGCCGGTGACGAGGAGGATCTCGCCCGTGGTGCGGAAGCCGGTGGTGAGCACCGCGCCCACACCGTCGGCGCCGAGCGACGGGCGGACCATGAGGAACGCGACCAGCAGGCCCACGAAGAGGGCGATGTTGGCGTCGCCGAGGAAGGCCACCACCGGGTTGGAGAGCTCCGCGACGCCGGCGATCGCACCGGTCGCGATCAGCACCAGGGGCACCAGGATGGGCAGCAGGCGCACCCACAGCGGCCACCGCGCCGCGCCTTCGGCCACGGGCAGCTCCTCGGCCGCCTCCTCGACGTCCCCCGCGTCGACGACCGCGTCGGGGTCGAGGTCGGACTCCTCCTTCCAGTAGCCGCGGCCGAGCAGCAGCCGGAACAGGGCGGTGGTGATCAGCGCGGTCGCGAGACCGATCGGCAGCCCGTAGAGCAGGTAGGTGCCCAGCGGCACGTCCATCAGACCCGCGATCGCGACCGCGGCGAGCCCCGGGACCACGAAGACGTAGCCGGCGAAGATCCCGATCGCCATCGCTCCGGCGAGCCACGGGAGCCCGTGGCGGCGGTGCACCACCGGTGCCGACTCCTTCGCCATGGGTGCGGCGAGCACGACCTGCACGTCGACGTAGATGGAGGGGAAGATCGTCGAGAGCGTGCCGGCCATGGCGTACGGCAGGTGGCGACCGACCCGTCGCGCCAGGACGTCGACCAGCGCCCGGAACGTGCCCATCGCGTGCAGCAACGCCCCGATCAGCACGCCGAACCCGATGAGCAGGCCCACCTCGGCCATGATCTCGCCGAACCCGCCGGTGATCTGGGCGACGGTGTCCTCGGCTCCGAGGCCGGTCGCGAGGCCGAGGTAGACGCAGGCGAGCAGCAGGGAGATCACCGGGTCGACCTTGAACCTGATGATGAGCAGGATCGCGCCCAGGATCGCGATCGCCGAGTGCAGGATCTCCATGACGTGCTCCGTTCTCGCCGCCGGCCGTCGCCCCACGCTAGGGGAAACCGCCGCGCGACGGTATGCCGACCCGGGCCGCGCGGGTCGCGGCCCGTGGGCTGCCGCGGATCTCTCGTTACACTCCGAAAGATGCCGCCCGTGAAGAGCAGCACGTTTCCGTCCACCCTCGGCGAGATGGACCTCCACCTCGTCAGCGAGGGCCGCCACGAGCAGCTGTGGCAGGTGCTCGGCGCCCAGGTGCGCACCCTTCCCGACCCGTCGACCGGCAAGCCCGTCTCCGGCACGTCGTTCGTCGTCTGGGCGCCCAACGCCCGGCGGGTCAGCGTGATCGGAGACTTCAACGCCTGGGACGGCAACGCCCACGCCCTGCGCCTCCTTGGCGACGCGGGCCTGTGGGAGACGTTCGTGCCCGGCGTGGGCTCGGGCGCTCACTACAAGTTCCTGGTCGAGGGGGCCGACGGCGTCTGGCGCGAGAAGGCGGACCCGATGGCGGCCTGGGCTGAGGCCCCGCCGGCCACCGCGTCCCGGGTCTTCGCCTCCGAGCACACCTGGGGCGACGCCGACTGGCTCGAGCAGCGCGCGAAGCGGCAGCCGGTCAACGAGCCGATGGCCACCTACGAGCTGCACCTCGGCTCGTGGAAGCGTCATCCCGACGGCTCATTCTGGTCCTACGACGAGCTCGCCGCCGACCTCCCGCAGTACCTCGCCGACCTCGGCTTCACCCACGTCGAGCTGATGCCGGTGATGCAGCACCCCTTCGGCGGCTCCTGGGGCTACCACGTCACGTCGTACTTCGCGCCCGACGCGCGCTTCGGCGACCCCGACGGCTTCCGCCGGCTCGTCGACGCGCTGCACCAGGCCGGCATCGCCGTGATCCTGGACTGGGTGCCCGGACACTTCGCCACCGACGAGTGGGCGCTGGTCCGCTTCGACGGCACCGCGCTCTACGAGCACCCCGACCCGCAGCGGGGCTGGCACCCGGAGTGGGGCTCCCACATCTTCAACTTCGGCCGCTACGAGGTGAAGAACTTCCTCGTCGCCAACGCGCTCTACTGGCTCGAGGAGTTCCACGTCGACGGCCTCCGCGTCGACGGCGTCGCGTCGATGCTCTACCTCGACTACGGCCGCAACGACGGCGAGTGGACGCCCAACCAGCACGGCGGCCACGAGCACCTCGAGGCCGTGCAGTTCCTCCAGGAGCTCAACGCCACCGCCTACAAGCGCTACCCGGGCATCGTCACCATCGCCGAGGAGTCCACGGCGTGGCCCGGCGTCACCGGCGTGACGTCCGGAGGCGGGCTCGGCTTCGGCTTCAAGTGGAACATGGGCTGGATGCACGACACCCTGCGCTACCTGGAGCACGACCCGATCCACCGCTCCTACCACCACGGCGAGATGTCGTTCTCGCTGGTCTACGCGTTCTCCGAGAACTACGTCCTGCCGCTCAGCCACGACGAGGTCGTGCACGGCAAGGGCTCCCTCGTGCGGAAGATGCCCGGCGACCGGTGGCAGCAGCTGGCGACCCTGCGCGCCTATCTCGCCTACATGTGGGCCCATCCCGGCAAGCAGCTGCTGATGATGGGCTGCGAGTTCGCCCAGGAGTCGGAGTGGGCCGAGGCCCGCGAGCTCGACTGGTGGCTGCTTCAGAAGCCCGACCACCGCGGCATGCAGGACTTCGTGCGCGACCTCAACCACCGCTACGTCGAGATCCCGGCCCTGTGGCGGCTCGACAACGACCCGGTCGGGTTCCAGTGGATCGACGCCCAGGACGCCGGGCACAACGTCTTCTCGTTCGTGCGCCGCGCCCCCGGCGAGCCCGACCTGGTCTGCGTGACGAACTTCGCCGCGGTCCCCCACGACGGCTACCGCCTCGGCCTTCCGGCCGCAGGCAACTGGAGCGAGGTGCTCAACACCGACGCCACCGGCTACGGCGGCAGCGGCGTCGGCAACCTCGGCACGGTCCGGGCCGCCGCCGCCGGACCGCTCGAGGCCAACGCCCCCGGCGGCAGCCCCGCCTACGCCGAGGTGGTCGTGCCGCCGCTGGCGACGATCTGGCTGCGTGCGCCGGTCACCGCTCCAGGCACCGACTGACGTGCCGGCCGCGACGACACCGAGGAGCGGCAGCACCGCTCGCTAGGGTTGCCACGTGCCCGAGCAGCCGCAGATCAGCCGCACCACGGTCGACGACGGGACCGTGCGGGTCGCGTGGGGCCCCGAGCTCACCGCCCGCGGATGGCAGGCCGCCGTCGACGTCGTACGACGCGAGGTCGCCGAGGCGCTGACCGACCACGAGCGGGTGGAGGTCAAGGTCCCTGCGGACGACCCCGACGCCCAGCGGATCGCGACCTGGTCGGGCCTGCGCCGCGAGGGGGTGCAGCGCGGCCGGGCCGGCGACGTGGTGGTCTACGCCCGGCTCGTCGACGACGTGCCGGTGCACGAGCCGGGCGGGTTCCGCGCGCTGCTCAACTCCTTCCTGCCCCGCAAGCGCGGGATCAGCCAGATGCTGGTCCGCGACGCCGACGGCGCCGACGCCCGGGTGCTGATGTGCCAGCTGACCTACAAGACCGACTGGGACCTCCCCGGCGGGGTGGTGGAGGTCGGCGAGTCGCCGCGGGTCGCCGTCTCCCGAGAGGTGGAGGAGGAGCTGGGCCTGCAGATCGACGCCGGCCGGCTGGTGCTCACCGACTGGCTGCCCCCGTGGGGCGGCTGGGACGACGCGCTCTGCCTCGTCTTCGACGGCGGGGTGCACCCCCCCTCGATCGCCGACCAGGTGGTGCCGCAGGCACGGGAGATCCGGACCGCGGAGTTCCTCACCCTGGCGCAGGTGGCCGAGCGCGCCGCCGACTTCACCGCGCGGCGGGTTCGGGCTGCGCTGGCGAGCCTGGCCGGCGACGGCCCGGCGTATACGGAGTCGGGACGCTGACCGCGGCTCGGCCCGGGCGCTGGGCGACCAGGACACCGAGCACCAGCACCGACCCGCCGACCAGCTCGCCGGCCGTCGGCGTCTCGCCCAGCAGCGCCCACGCGGAGCCGATCGCGACCGGCGGCACCAGCAGGATCCACGGCACCACCGCGGCGGAGGGGTTGCGCGACAGCAGCGCGTTGAAGGTGCCGTAGCCCACGAGGGAGGCCAGCACCGCGGTGTAGAGCGTGGAGACCGCCGCCTTCCACCCGAACGCCTCGATCCCGGCGGCCAGCACCCCCGGGCCGTCCAGCACGACCGAGAGGACGACCAGCGGCACCGGCACGACGAGGGCCGACCACACCGTGAGGGAGAGCCCGCCGGTCGCGCCGGAGGACCGCGAGAGCACGTTGCCGACCGCCCACATCAGCGCCGCGGTCAGGCAGAGCAGCAGCGCGACCAACGGGACGTGGCCGCCGCGCCCCACCGCCACCACCGCCAGCCCGGCGACGCCGAGCACGACGCCCACCGCCTGGGCACGGGTGGGGCGCTCGCGCAGCGCGACGGACGCGATCACGATGGTCAGCACGACCTGGGCCTGGAGCACGAGCCCCGCCAGCCCGGGCGGCATCCCGGCGTCCATGGCGACGTACAGGAAGGCGAACTGCCCCAGCGACATGAAGGCACCGACCAGCAGGATGGTCCGCCACGCGATGGGCGGCCGCGGCAGCAGGAACACCGCGGGCACCAGCACCGCGAGGAACCGGGCGGCGAGGAAGAGCAGGGGCGGCACGTCACCCATGCCCCAGTCGATGACGACGAAGTTGAAGCCCCAGACGGCGGCGACGAGGGCGGCCAGGGCCTGGTCACGACGACTCACCGGACCAGCATCGGGCTCGGCCACCGTGAAGCACCAGCGAATAGACGTGCACGTCTCGATGTAGTGTCGCTTCATGATCGATCTTGACGCGCTCGCCGGCGTCGGGGCGGTCCCCACCCACGGGTCGGTGGTCGCCGCCGCGGCGGCGACCGGGTTCACGCCGAGCGCCGTCTCCCAGCAGGTCAAGCGCCTGGAGCGCCAGACCGGCGTGCCGCTGCTGGAGCGGGTGGGCCGCGGCGTGATGCTCACCAGCCACGGCCGACACCTGGTGGACGCCGGCGAGCAGGTGCTCGCCCGTCTCGAGGAGCTCGAGACCGGGCTCCAGGCCCGCGCGGGCGTGGTCGGCGGGCGGCTCCGGCTCGCCGTCTTCTCCACCGCCCTGCGCGGTGTCGTGGCGCCCGTCGCCCGCGCGCTGCGTGACGCCCATCCCGACCTCACCCTGGTGCTGCAGGAGCGCGAGCCGTGGGACGTCGTCGACCTGGTGTCCACCGGGCAGGTCGAGATCGGCATCGTGCACCGCTGGGGCGGCGTGCCACTGGCCGTGCCGGACCACGTGGTCAGCACGCCGCTCGGCGGCGACGTGGCCGACCTGATCGTGCACCGGACGGACCCGCTCGCCGCGCGCAGCACGGTGACCCCGCACGACCTCCTCGACGTCGAGTGGATCGCCACCCCCGAGGACACGATCTGCCGCCAGTGGCTGTCGCGGATGTACGACGGCACGGGCCGGCCGCCCCGGGTGGCGCACGTGTCCGGTGAGTTCGAGTCGCACCTCGCCCTCGTCGCCGCCGGGCTGGGCGTCGCGCTCATCCCGCGCATGGGACGCGCGCCGCTCGGCGACGACCTGGTCGCCGTACCGGTGCGGGAGCCGGAGCCGGTGCGGCTGGTCGACGCGCTGCACCGCCGGACGATGACCGACTCCCCCGCCGTGCGGGTGGTGCTCGACGCCTTCCGCCGGGTCGAGATGGGGTAGGCCGCTGGGCGGCTAGGCCGCCGCGCCCTCGAGCGCCTCGCGCGCCAGGTAGGTCGCCCCGGCCACTGCGGCGGGCATCACCAGGATCCCGCCGAGGGGCACCAGGAAGCAGGCCTGGACGCAGACGCCGAAGCCCAGCAGCGCGCCGCGGTGCCGGCGCATCAGGGCGGCGCGGGCGGCGCGGTCCATGCCCCGGGCCTCGAGCGGTCGGGAGACGAGCTCGCCGGCGAGGAGCCGGCCCGAGACGACCAGGCCCAGCGTGGCGCCCAGGATCGTGCCGACCAGGGGCAGCAGGCCCAGCACGAACACCACCACCGCCATGGCGATGCCGAGCCCCACCAGCGCCAGTCCGTCGAGCGCGCCGCGGAGCCAGCCGACGCCCTTGTCGGGCACCTCGCCTCCGAGTGAGAGCTCGACCTCTTTCCAGATCCGCTCGTAGAACGGGTCGCCGACGGCGAGGGTGAGGCCGGTGAAGGTGACGATCGCCAGCATCACGGCGCCGGCCAGCACGACCAGCAGCAGCGCGATCCGGAACACCGACCGGACCGTGTCGCTCCAGTCGTCGGCGAACGGCGTGGCCCAGGCGATCACGTCGTCGGCGAAGACGAGCAGGACGACCAGCAGCGCCACCACGAGCAGGGCGACGATCGCCGCAGGCACGATGCCGAGCAGCATGAGGCGTGGCCGCTCGCGCCACAGCCGGAGCCCGCGGAGGAGGAAGCCCGCGCCGCGCCCGAAGCCCATCCGCCCGACGGCGTCCACCGCTAGAAGAGGGCCGAGGCGAGGGCCTGCCGGCCCTTGAGCACGCGCGGGTCCTCGTTGCCGACGGCGGCGAACAGCCCGACGAGGTGCTCGCGTGCCCGGTCGCGGTCCTTCCCCGACGAGCGACGGACCAGCTCCACCAGCCGGGCGAACGCGTCCTCGACGTGGCCGCCGAGCATGTCGAGGTCGGCGACGAGCGTCTGGGCGTCGACGTCGTCGGGGTTGGCGGCCGCTTCGGCACGGGCGGCGTTGAGGTCGACCCCCTGGGTGCGCTGGAGGACCTTCGCCATGGCCAGTCCGGCGGCGGCCTCGTGGTCGGCGGGGTTGGCGTCGACGAGCTTCTGGTACTCCCCGACGGCGCCATCGATGTCGCCTGCGGCCAGCGCGTCCTGCGCCGGCGCGTAGCGCGGGTCGACCTCGTCCTCGGCGCCCTCGCCCTCGGCGGCAGCGGCCCCACCGAACGCGTTCGGCTGGTGCCGCCCGGCGATCCCCTGGGCGGTGAGCTGCTGGGCCAGCTGGTTGAACAGGGCGCGGAGGTCGTCGATCGGGGCCGCGCCGGGGATGGGCTGCGTCGCGGGCCGGCCGTCGAGGATGACGAGCATCAGCGGCACCTGCGGGATCTGCATCGCCTGGGCGATCTGCGGCACGGCGTCGACGTCGACGGTCGCGGCGAGGAACCGGCCGTCGTACTCGTCGGCGACCTGGGCCACGTCGCGGGCGAGCTGGTCGCTCTCGGGCGAGCGCGACGGCGAGTGGAAGACGAGGACGACCGGTGCGGTCATCGACGCCTCGAGCACCGTCTGGAAGTTCGCCTCGTCGACCGCGACGGAGTACGCCGACCCGCCACCTCCGAACGGCGCGCCCCCCGACGGAGCGGCACCCCCGGGGCGCCCCGCCGGCTGCTGCGGTGCCGGGCGCTTGAGCGCGGAGAGGTCGATCGCACCGGGACGGGAGAACGGCTGCTGCGTCATGCGGCCAATCCTACGAACGCCAGACCGCTGACCGGCGGCTGCCCGCTCAGTTCGGCACGCGCGGGCCGCGCAGCCCGGAGCGCTGGACCACGCGCTGGATCGCCAGGTCGCGCTCGTCGGCCCGGCCGACGTAGCGGATGTCGCGCAGGCCCTGCTCCTGGGCGGCGGACTCGAAGCAGAAGTGCCCGAAACCCAGCAGCCGGCCGTGCAGCGGCTTCCTGACCGAGATGTCGAGGATCCGGCTCAGCGGCATGGTGGCCAGGTGCTGCGACAGCACGCCGTGGACGCGGAAGACCCGCATGTTGGTGATCACGAAGCGGTCGCGCTGCTCGCGCAGGGTGCACCAGGCGGCGTGGAGCAGCAGGGCGAAGCCGGCGACGAGGAACAGCCAGGCGATCTGCACGCTGACCATGGTGCTGAGCACCAGCTTCGCGACGCCGAGCACCGTCGTGACGGCGGGGCGGAGGTAGACGAACCAGTGGTGCTTCACCTCGTCGACGATCACCTCCCCCTCCTCACGGAGCAGGTGCTTGGCCACGCCGGGGTCGCCGAGCCGGCTCAGCATCCCCACGACTCGCTCCGCGCCGTCAGTCCAGGGCGCCGACGAAGTCGATGATCCCGCCGAAGGCCTGCGTCGTGAGGTCCCAGCCCTCGGTGGCGACGGTCTTCGTCGTCGACGCGAGTCCGTTGGGGTCGGTGAACATCCAGAAGCCGAGGAAAACGATCGCCACGACACCGATGAGCTTCTGGGCGTCCATGCGGGTGGTCTCCATCCTGGTCCGGGCGTGCCCCCGAGGGCACAGGTCAGCACTTTGGTACCAAACGTCCCACCGGTCCCGGTGGAGGCGCGCGGGTCCGGCCGACCGGAACAGGTCAGCAGTCGCGGTCGAGCCCGTTCGCGTCGGTCGCCTCCGGCGGCCGCCCCCCGTCGAGCCAGGCGGCGAAGAACGAGTCCAGGTCCTGGCCGGAGACGTCCTCGGCGAGCGCCCGGAAGTCCGCGACGCCCGCGTTGCCGTCGTGGTTGTCGCGGGCCCAGGTCCGCAGCAGCTGTCTCATCGGCACCGCTCCGATCCGGTTGCGGAGCGCCGCCAGCACCATCGCGCCACGGTCGTAGACCGCGGTGTGGAAGATCCGGGACGCGCCGGGGTCGGTGAGGTCGACCCGCCAGAACCCAGCGTCGGGCGCGGTGCACCACGCGCCGTACATCCCGCGCAGCCAGCGCTCCACGGACGGGCCGCCGTGGCTGGCGGCGTAGAGCGCCTCGGCGTAGGTCGCGAAGCCCTCGTTGATCCAGATGTCGCGCCACCGCTCGACCGAGACGCTGTCGCCGAACCACTGGTGCGCGACCTCGTGCACGATCACGCCCGGATAGATCCAGGAGCCGTAGGTGGGCCGCGTCTGGTTCTCCAGGGCGAAGCCCACCGGCAACGAGGTCACCACGCCGCCGGTGGAGTCGAACGGGTACTCCCCGAACTGGCGCTGCAGCCAGTCGGTGATCCCGGCCGTACGGCGCAGCATGCGCACCGCTCGGGAGCGCTCGCCGGCGGGGAGCCGCTTCGACACCGCGTTGTAGTAGCGGTGTCCGGCGGCGCTGCGACCGGTCTCCACGACGAAGTCGCCCGCGGCGAAGAACGCCAGGTACGTCGTCATCGGGTCCGACATCCGCCAGTGGGTCGTCTGGCGGCGCGGCCCGACCTTGCGCGAGACCAGGCGGCCGTTGCTGACGACCTGCTTGCCGCGCGGCACGTTGACCCGGATGTCGAAGCGGGCCTTGTCGCTCGGGTGGTCGTTGGAGGGGAACCACCACGGCGCCATGTGCGGCTGGTTCATGGTGACCACCTCGTGGCGGTCCGCCAGCCAGCTGCGCTCGCCGGCATAGCTGATCGGCGCGGGCCGCCCGCGGTAGCGCACCACGACGGTGAACAGCTCGCCCTCGGGGATGGCCCGGCCCGGGACGACGCGCAGCTCGTGGCGGTTGGGCTTGCTGAACCGGGCGCGGCGACCGTCGACGCTGACCGCGCGCACCGGGAGCAGCAGGTCGAGGGAGAAGCTGCGCAGCTCGGCCGTCGCCTTCAGCCGGACCTTCGTGCGACCGCTCAGCACCTTGTCCTCGAAGTCGTAGGCGACCCGGACGTCGTAGTGGCGCGCCTCGGTGCCCCCGTTGCCGTCGAGCGGCCAGTAGCCGTCGGGCCCCCTGGTCGAGCCGGCGGCCGGATCTGCCGCCGTCGCGCCGGCGAGCCCAGGCGCGAGCAGCAGCAACAGCACCACGAGCAGGGTCCATCGACGCACGAGCCACCCTAACCCGCAAATCGGTTGCGCGGTGCGGAGAACGCGACGACGCTGGCACCGCCAACCCCCGCGCCGGCGCGGGGCCGTCGAGAGGAGCGTGACATGTCGATCGCTGTCACCGGCCTGCCCGCAGACCGATCCCTCTCGACCCACAGGAGCACCCGCATTGTTCCCGGAGGACCTCTCCGCCCCCGCACCATCCGCTGACGACCTCGATCCCCGGTTCGTCTTCGACTTCACGGCCTACGACGACCTCGCCGAGGGTCAGCGCTGGTCCACCTGGCTCGACGTCGAGCCGCTCTCCCGCGGTCCCGAGCCGCGCCCGGACTGGGTGGTCACCTCCCAGGGCGCGGTCGACACCGACCTGGGCATCCTGAAGACCGGCAAGGAGGCCGACGTCTTCCTGCTCGACCGCACCGACCCGCACGATCCGGCGCAGTCCGTCGTGATGGCCGCGAAGCGCTACCGCTCCACGGAGCACCGCACGTTCCACCGCTCGGCGACCTACACCGAGGGCCGGAGCACCCGCAGGTCCCGCGACGAGCGGGCGCTGAAGCGCAAGAGCATCTTCGGCCGCGAGGTCGCCGCGGCGGAGTGGGCGGTGTCGGAGTGGACGGCGCTCAACCGGTGCTGGCGGCTCGGGCTGCCGGTCCCCTATCCCGTGCAGATCGACGGCACCGAGCTCCTGATGGAGTGGATCACCGTCGACGGGGAGACCGCGCCCCGCCTGGCGCAGACCCGTCCGGACGCGCAGGTGCTGGCGTCGTACTTCGACCAGCTGCGGGAGGCGATGCTGGGCCTCGCGCAGGCGGGGCTGGTCCACGGGGACCTGTCGCCCTACAACATCCTCGCCGCGGGCCCGCGGCTCGTGGTCATCGACCTGCCCCAGCTGGTCGACCTGGTCGGCAACGCGCAGGGCTTCGACTTCCTCCTCCGCGACTGCACCAACGTCTGCAGCTGGTTCCAGCGGCGCGGCCTGGACGTGGACCCCCAGGACCTGTTCGCGGAGCTGGTGGCGCAGGCCCTGTGACCGGCCCGGTGACCAGGCCCGGTGACCGCCGGTCAGTCGGCCAGGAACTCCGCGACCAGCTCGTGGTAGCCGGGGGGCTCGAGCAGGAAGGAGTCGTGCCCCCACGGTGAGGCGACCTCGGTGTGGTCGACCGGCACACCGCGCTCGGCGAGCCGGTCGCGGATCCGCACCGAGTGGGCCGTGGGGAAGCGCCAGTCGGTGTCGAAGGAGACCAGGCGGAAGCGGGTCGCGGGCGCCGCGTCCGGATGGTCGCCGAACGGGTCGAAGTAGTCCATCGACCGGGTGAGGTAGAGGTAGGACAGCGCGTCGAAGCGCTCCAGGAAGCTCCGCCCCTGGTGCTGCAGGTAGTGCTCGACCTCGAAGTCTGCGTCCAGCCGCGGTGCCCCGTCCGGCTCCCGCCGGCGGTGGCCGAACTTGCCCACGAGCGACGTCTCGGAGACGTAGGTGATGTGCGCCATCATCCGCGCCACCTTCAGCCCGTGCCGGGGCGCCACCCCGTGGTCGAAGTAGCGGCCGCCGCGGAAGTCGGGGTCCTCGAGGATCGCCGCCCGGGCGACGGCCGAGAAGGCGATGTTCTCCGTGGTCAACCGGGAGCTCGCCGCGACCAGCACCGCGCGCTCGATCCGCTCCGGCTCCTCGAGGGCCCACTGCAGCACCTGCATGCCCCCGAGCGACCCGCCCACGGCGGCGTGCAGCCGGTCGATGCCCAGGTGGTCGAGGAGCAGCCGATGGGTCGCCACCAGGTCGGCGATCGTCAGCACCGGGAAGTCGAGGCCGTAGCGGCGCCCGGTCCGGGGGTCGACCGAGAGCGGACCGGTCGTGCCGGAGCACCCGCCGAGGAGGTTGGCGCAGACGACGTGGAAGCGGTCGGTGTCGAGCGGCTTGCCGGGGCCGATCAGGTTGTCCCACCAGCCGCGCCTCTTCGCGCCGAGGTGCATCCCGGCGGCGTGGGCGTCGCCGGTCAGCGCGTGGCAGACGAGCACCGCGTTGTTGCGACGGTCGTTGAGCTCGCCGTAGGTCTCGTAGGCGATCTCCACGCCGGGCAGGGTCGCACCGCTCCGCAGCACCAGCGGGGGGGGGGGGGGGGCGGGCGCGGCCCCGCGGGGGGGG